>JAZUGF010000001.1:0-28068 GCA_045641065.1 Paludibacteraceae bacterium
TTCTTTGTTTTTTGTCACTATAAAGATACGGAAAATTATCCACTTATCAAACTGATAATCAATATTTTATTAAATAATTCGACTCGTTTTTTTTGAGTCTTATATAAAAGATTTTAAACTAAATTTAAACAATTTCTAAATGTTAAATGCTAAATGTTAAATGCTAAATGTTAAATGCTAAATGCAAAAAATTAACGAAATGTTTGGTTATTTCAGACAATAGTTATACTTTTGCATTCAGAAGACATGACGGAAGGAATTACACTGACATCCGTAGAGATTGACAGAAGGTAAGGAGGTCCGATCGTGGAAATAATTAGATTTTTTTGTACTGTTACTAATCCTATTTTCCCTTTATCTTTAAAGGAAAAAGACGCAAACGAGAGATATTGGTTATCTCTCTTTGCTTTTTTAAAAAAGATCGTAATTCCCAAACGACACTTAAACAACTCAGAATAGAGTCATTCCAAATTTCTGTTCTCAGTTAAGGGCGAGCGTATTTAAATAACCACAGAGACTCAGAGTTAAAGAGAAAGTCTCCGACTTTTTTAGGAGGGAAAGAGATTTTGACTAATCATTATTTTGAACCATCTCATTTCTTTGTCACCGAATCCAGCAGAGATAAGTAAAGAGAATTTCTCACTTAATATTCCTCATAAAAATCAGTCAACAAATAGGACAGAGCCTAAAAAAAGGAACAAAATTTCCTATAAAACCATTTTTATTTCTACTTTTGCAAAGAATAGAACAATGAAATTATACACAAGTGAGAGTTTAGAGCTGAAAGCTTAATTCTGAAAGTTAAGAGCTTGGAGCAATCGAGGTTTTATTGTTTTGTTTAGTTGGAAATGACATGTGATTGCGATAGTCCAAAATCACACAAAAATGAGATCAATAACGGTGTCGTAGCATAAACTAAGACACAATCAACGATATTCAGGATAAATAGTAGAAATGCTGAGTAAAGAAAAATTGGAGCAGCTTAGAGAATGGTTCTTGAAAGAGAGCCCGATGGATGCTGTGCTGAATTTCAAAGATAAATGCTGGAGATTATTAGAGTCTCCAAAAACATTCATAGAGATGATTTCAGACGATGAGGTCATCAACGCTATGAGTGTCGACCTGTTGAAGATATTGACAGTGCAGAAACAGCTTGTGGAGATCAAGAAATTCATTGATCAGAATTCCGAAGACGGATACTCCCCTTTTGAAAATCTCTTCACCACAAAAACAACACTCAGCGAAGAAAGATTAGCGTTCATCAAAGAGCAGTTTATTTTCTTCAAGAAAATAAACGAAATCGCGTCGCAGATCAAGCAAAATAATTCTAAAGAGGATTTTGAAGCATTTGTTGAGCAGGTCATACCATTATTGGAGAAGACGTGTGGCAACCGCGACAAACTCGACAACTACCTTGCTGAATACGCAGCATTCATGGGCGATTGCCTGACTGTAGAGCAAGCTAATGAACGATACAAAGAGATTGAGACTATCACCTACGTCATGGATCAGAAAGCTTATGATTCATTTATGAAGAATGGCAAAGTGATTATCGACCAAGTGAGGGAATACAAAAAGAAAATCAGAGAACCCGATATTTCGGGTGGAGGTACTTGATATGAAGATAATGTACCATTGACCAAAGGATCGCATCTATATATGGTGTGATCCTTTTTTTATGGATATTTTACTTCCAAAATCCCCCATTTTTAAAAATTTTCAATGTTTTTTGAAAAAAAATTGCAAAACGCTTGCACATGTCAAAAACTGAGTGTAATTTTGCTATCGCAAAACAGAAAAGAAGGCTTTTGCAAGAAAATACATCAAATAGACGTTAAATTTAGTCCAAAGAATGGCAACAGAATTTAGTCAACACGAAGAGCAGAAAAATGCTCAGAACAACATAAATAAAGAGGGGCAAACTTCAGAGAAGATGTCGGTAGCCGAGGCAATTGACAGACTTTCTGAGATTGTCAAGAAGAATGAAAGTTGTATGGCTCAGGCATTCGCCAACGCACCACAGTGGCAGCAGCGAGCACAGTTGACCATGACAACATTCAGTGGCGAAGGAAAATTAAGTAATGCGCATACAATAGTGAATGTACCGTCGTCTTTCTCAAAAGAGCAGAAAGATGCATTGAAAGAGTATGCTACTCAGATGGGCGGAACATACACAAATATAAAGGTTGTTGAACAGGGTCCAGATGGAAAAGAAAACATCACTTTCCCAGCAAGAATCGAGTTTGGAAACAATGCGGCCTACACACCGGAAGTATGTGCAAAAATGCTGCTTGGCGAAGAGAAAGAAGAGCTTGTTAAGGCTATTCTTGACGCTAACGCACACAATCAAAAGCAACTAATACAACAAGATAAAGAAAAGAAGATAAGTAACAGTGAAGGTCATAAGACTGATGGTCAAAAGAAAAGCGGTCTTAAAGTATGAAATGAAATAAGAATGACTTTGTGAATGTTAATGTTTAGTCAACAATTAGGGGATGCCACCGAGGTATTCCCCTAAACGCGTTAGTGAATGAACCCCTTACTCTCCCCGTCTTGCCCAACAAAAGAAAAATTACTAATTTTGCAACGTAATGTTTTGGAAAAACAGAAAACAGTGCCCAACAAATAAACAACTTCGTTGTGGAAGTTTTCTATAACAAATATGTTTGTGGGTTTTCCAAGCGTAAAATATTTAGGCAGTTATATACGTATTGTCCAAACACGCTTATTTTTCAGACGCTCGCCCTTCGGGCTCGCGTTGGAGAGAGAGGTTAGGGCGTTCCGCCCTTAACAATCCTCATCTTGGACAACTACTATATAATTACCATAATTTTATAAAACGCTGTTTTCTGTTAATCTCAAAATTAACATATACATCTGTCAAGAGAATGGCAAAAAAAGAGAGTCAAGACATAAATCAGAACACTGATTCTATGCAGCCAGCTGAAGGATTGAAAAAGATCACCAAACTGGATGTGACGGAGGGTCGTCCTTTGGCACGAGTCTCCCTTGGCGAAGCTATTTCCCGTTTGACGGATATTGTCTCTAAGAATGAGGAGGATATGGAGAAGGCTTTCGCCGATGTACCAGAGTGGCAGGCTCGCACACAGTTAAGCATGTCTACATTCAGAAAAGAGACTGAGATGGGTGCAAAAGGTAAGCCTAAGAAGGAAATCCACACTATCGTCAAAATTCCGTCGACTTTCACTGAAGAACAGAGAGAGATCTTGAAGAAATACGCTCTTGAAATGGGCGGCACATATACGAACATTAAAATAGTCAACACTCTTCCCGACGGTACGGTGGAGGAGTCTTACCCTGCTCAAATCGAATTCAGCAAGGATTCTGCCTACTCTGCTGAGATCTGTGCTAAAATGCTTTTGGGAGAAAATACCGAGGATATCCTTAAAGAGTTGTTGGAAAGAAAGGCTATCCAGGAAGAAAGACAGAGAGCTATTGAAGAGAGGGAAAAAGGAAATAAATAAGCCCTCCTAACCTCCCTAAAGGGAGGAACTTGGTCGATGCCTCCCCCTTCAGGGGGATCGAGGGGGCTAATTATCTGAACAAATCTTCCAAACTCAATTCTTTCGTTACGATTTCAGAATGGGAATTTTTCTTCATTCCAAAAGGAGATATCAATACAACGTGAATGGACTTGTTTGTCTTAGTCTCCTCAATAAAACGATGTATTCTATTTATGATTTTCTGCTCTTCCACTTCATCCAATGACACTTCCGCATCATAATATTTCATCTCACACAGATCAATGACGCCATCGGCTCTATCGATAAGCAGATCAATCTGCGCTCCGCTTCCATCATCGTTCTTTCTACATTGCCATGTGTACGATTCGCTGACCATACCACTTATGCCTAATCCTTCTTTTATCTGATGAATATGCGTTTTACACAATCTTTCAAAAGAGAGTCCTTTCCACGCATTATATGTTGGAGATGAAAGATTATTCGTCCAGTAATGAGGATCACTTTTTTTATGATCTTCTAAAAAAGAATAGTAAAACTGTGTGAAAAAATCTGTCAACTGAAAAATACAGACATTCTTGTCCTTACCAGGTTGGTTATACTTCGTTATGAAACCGCTTGACTCCAAATCTTCAAGCATTTCCGTGAATTTGCCACACGAATATAATGAGCAATTCTTAATAAGTTGTTCTCTTGTCAGTCCACCTCGTTTCTTACCTAACTCGGATACAATCTTTATATAATTTTCTGGATTTTTGAACAAAGAAGCATATAGTGCGGAATACTCCTCATATAATTCTCCTTTCTTGCTGAAAAACAACATGTCAATATTTTGAGCCACACTATATCCTTTTTTCAAACAAGACCAATAGAACGGGACTCCTCCCATTACCATATAACAATCCATGATCTGTTTTCTTGAAAAATCAAGTCCCAACATATTGCTATATTGTTCACACTCATTCAACGAGAATTCCTTCAAAAATACCCTACGCTTCACACGATTATACAATCCTCCATGGTTTCTAAAAACCTTGTTGACTATCCATGATGTCGCAGATCCACAAATAATCAACAAGATATCTTTTCTCGCTGACGCATACGAATTCCAATAGTGTTCCAAAGCCGACACAAAACCAGATTTTGCCGTATCCATCCATGGCAACTCGTCTATGAAAATAACCTTACGGTCATCATTCGACTGAGAAATCAAATCATCAAGCATGAAAAAAGCTTCCGACCACGATTTAGGTGCCGACGTCGACTTATATCCATATTTCCTTAAAGAAAACCAAAATTCTTCCAACTGTTTCCCCTTATTCCCTTTGGCGACT
Organism: Paludibacteraceae bacterium; assembly: GCA_045641065.1. Taxonomy (GTDB): domain Bacteria; phylum Bacteroidota; class Bacteroidia; order Bacteroidales; family Paludibacteraceae; genus UBA1723. The sequence goes on from JAZUGF010000001.1 coordinate 4,817, forward strand.
CCTGAATGCTGAAACGTGAATTTGTAATCGAAAGCCTCACGAATTAAGTATGTCTTCCCTACTCGCCTTCTGCCACATACCGCTACAAATTCAGAATATGAAGAGTCATACGCTTCACGTAATGTGGCTAATTCATTTTTTCTACCTATAATCATACCGGAACTCTTTAATTATCAGTCAAAAATAATAAAATATTTTGGAATACTTTTCCAAAACTTGTTTTTTTTGACACTTTTGGAAAAGTATTGAGAGCCAAAATCCTTAATTATACACCTCAATCAGCGTTTTCAATGATTTGACATCACCGAATTCCGGAATATGTAATTTGTAATAATTTACGATTGATTCAAGCAAGAATTGTCGTTCCTGCCTATCAAGACGGTAGAAACGCATATTACGGTAGTTGATTCTCAATAATGTTGGGAGAAACTCCGTTTGCTGCTGGTTTAGGTAAAATGCATGCAATGGCATAGCATACTCGTATTGGCTTGTGGCAAGGTCAAAATAAAAATTCTTACGATGTTTTTCTGTGTTGGGCTGAATACCAAGCAGACGACTCAAACCCACCAATGTAGCGATATGAAAATTGGCGACGTTACGCTGTATATGCTCGAGCGACGCTACTGTCTGCCAACAAAAGTCGAAGATCTCTTGCGTCTCCTCACCTTTATGAATGCTTCTGGCAAACATCTCCGCCAAAAACATTGCTATCGAGGCCTTCTCAGGCTGAATAAATAGATCAAGAATCGGGTACGACGGTGTGGCATCCTTCAACGTAGGAAGTTCTTTATTGGGGCGGTAATCCCACGTTACATCCACCGCAGAGAGTGGAAATATAAACGACGCTTTATGCCCCGATCTTTTACTCCAGGCACCATATACGATGAAATCCACTCTACCCGCCTCCTCAGTGAGCGTCCGCACTACAAGTTTATCACCTGCAGTACGCACCGCACCAAGTATTATTGCACGAGTGGTTATAATCATCGCGTCTTACTGCAATTTAGCCTTATTACAATTTAGACATGAATCTCTGCTTGTCCACCACGAATCTCTCATGGTAAGCAGTTCCTATCACAGCACCTGTCTCATCTGTAGCAGTGATCTCAAAGCAGATCTTTCTTCCGTCGATATTGACAATCTTAGCCTCAACAGTGACCTCCTTGCCAATGGCTGTAGCCTTCACATGCTTCACGTTGATCTCAATGCCGACAGTATCGCTATTTTCATCAAGAGTAGGGCGGACCATCTCAAGAGCAGTCTGCTCCATCTTAGCTACAAGGGCTGGTGTACCGAATACATTTAGTCCACCACTTCCCAAATTAACTGCAGAATCCTTATCTGCAACTATATATTTCTTTGTTGAAATGTCGTTGATATTCATGATTTTAAACGTAAAATTTGCGTAAAATAATTCGTAAAATTCTCTTTTGTAACTCCTTTCCTCAGTGTCTCTGTGTTTTTTGTGTGCTCGCCTACGGCTCATACTGTGGAAGGAGGGACAAGGGCTACCACCCTTTGCAATCCTTATTGTAAACATAACAAAGACGGGGACATGCCCCGTCTCTACGTTATGGTTTTCGTATTCGTTTTCGTTAACGTTAATTATCGATCTCAGGAATCATTGGCCATGGGTTGTGAGTAATTCCAGCAGCCTCAAGCATCTTATCGTAAACATCCTTACGTAGCTTGTCTACAGCCTGCTTTCTTGGCAATGACTTATCAGCATACATTGGTTCAAGCACCTTCAATGTCATCAATGGCTCACCCTTGCCAAACAATTTTCTCCAGCCTGTACGCTCACGGTGAACATAAACCATCGGAATGATTGGCATGTCGTACTTGTAAGCCCAGTTGAATGCTCCCTTACGGAATGGCTTGAATGGCTTGTAGAAATCCCAACGTACTCCCTCAGGGAAGATGTGGAACCACTCTTTTCTCTCGTGTAGAGTATCGAATGCTTCGTTGAACTTCTTTAGACCTCCCATACTCTCAGGAATAGGAATACATCTCGCTCCACGAAGATTGAAATAGTCTTTTGTCTTGAATGTCTCGGCCCACGCAGGAGTCCAAAGTCGACGGTAGCCTGCAGCCTTTCTAATACCTGGAACATCCCAACGGTACTGATGGTTGGCAACTGTGATGGCTCCATTGCTGAAATCCTTACCTTTCAACACCTCCTGGTTTTCAATCTTGAAACCGTAGATCATCCAATTTAGGAAGTTGCAAAGGTATGTCTTCATATCGCATAGGAATGCGTTTCTCTTGAAATCTGATGACTCATCAAGATATGGATAGTTCTCATCAAACACCAAATCCTTCACCACCTCCACTTTCACCATGCGGCGAAACGGATCGTCTTGTGGGTAGTCGATAGCCATGTCTGGCACATAAACACCCTCCTTAACCTGTAACTCCTTGTACTTCTCTGAGTTCAAGCAAGAAATATTCTCCATTACCGTCGATATTATTTTTTAGTATACTCGATATTAAAATTCTCAAAGTGTATTCCTACAAGAGGTGAGAACAAAGCAACGTCTGGGAATTTAGCCGGACGCACTCCGATAGCCTCGATCTTAGCGAATTTAGTATTGCCGCTTCCATTGTAATCCCATGTAACAGCCTTACCATCCTCTATAGACACAAGTGGAAATTTAACCACGTCAGATGTCATTGGAATATTGAATCCCCAAGGCTGTACAGCAATTCTGAAAATAGGTTTGCCATCGCGTGTAACGATGATTGTCTCTGTACCGTCGTCGCTCTTCTCTACATTGAAATCAGCAAGCTCCTTCTTGCAGAACACCTGCTGCTCCATTGCCTTTGCCGACGAGCAGTATGCCTTTGTGATCACGTATGATTCCTTTCCGTCGACAGCAAACTTGCCAGGAATGAACAATATCTCCTGGTATGGACCTGCCGATGAATTAGTATAATTTGCGTATATTACAGCACCAAAACCGCCCTCAAAAGACTTCTTTTGATCCTTTGTTAGAAAACAATCCTTATTGATAAATTCTTCGTCGAAATAGTAGGCGAAAATATAGCCACTACCCTCTTTTACATGTTTGTTAGCTTCCATAGCCCTTTCCATTTGAAATTCAGTCCCAAAAGTACAACTTTTTCAATTGTTGAGCAATAGTAAAGTAATAAAATAAAAAAGGCGGAAATGCTAACATTCCCGCCTTTTAAGACTTGTAACTAATTATTTGACAATTAGTTTTATGTTCTCAACGTAATCTGCACCTCTGACAACAATTGTGTAGATGCCAGATGCTAAGTTTTCGTTGACATTCAAAACACTATTTGCATCTTTTCCAAATACCTTCTGACCCATTGCATTATAGATACAAACATTAGCATTGCCATTGAATGTGACTGAGAATGCATCAGTTGCTGGATTTGGAACAACATTTACAATTCCATCGTTATCAACATCCTCAACATGTGTATCTTTTTTATAAGGATATTTGAATTCATCCTTGTCTACCAAAATATAAGAACCAATCTCCTTTAGATTATCCTTCTTGTAGTTAGTTCCACACTCTTTCCAGATACCAGTCTCACCAGCCCATGCCCAGTAGTTCCAGCTGACTTTCTGATGGTTATTATCCAAACTTGCTAAAACTTTATCAGCAGGTTCTGAACAAACTTCATCTGTACTATATTGATAGTCTGAACTTGTCCACTCTGACATAAACACAGGGTAATGTTTCATCGCTGATTCAAGATCGCCCAAGAAATTTTGATGATTACAAGCAGAATAGTGGAACGAGTACATGATGCCCGATTTGTAAGATCTATAATCAATCGGATCAGTGACAGGTTCCATTATTTTTTGGCACCAATTTGGAGTACCTACAATGACGACAGCATATGGATCGTTCGCTTCGATGATAGAAAGAATCTCTTCAGCATAACTCTTTATACCCTTCCAAGTCACACCACTTGGCTCGTTGCAAATATCATAAAGGACATGCATGTATTGTTGCTCCTTTACATAAGCAGTAATAGTGCTGAAGAAATCTTTTGCTTCATCAATATAATCATTTGGAACACCACTGTTTGCTCCCTCTACGAAGATATGCCAGTCGACAATCGCATATAATCCTACCTCAGCACAGATGTCGATATACGATTTGAGTTTCTCGACATTCTCAGCACAATGAGTGTAAGGAGAATAGTTCAATCTAACCGATGTGCATCCCCAATCCTTCATTGTTTGGAATGCATCCTTGTTCAAACAGTCAAAGACATCTTTATCAAGCACACCAGTGTTGAAACCTTTCAACTGTACAACCTCTTTTTTCTCTGAGCAAAGACCTTTATCGCCATCAACAATCAATCTGCCGAAATCTGCGAAATTCTCTGTCCACTTATATTCAATAGGTTTTGACTCAAGCTTCACACCAAGTATGTTAGCGATGAATTCTCCTGTTTTAGTCAAATCCTCTTTGTATAGGTATTTTCCACACTCTTTCCAAATACCTGTTTCACCAGCCCATGCCCAATAGTTCCAGCTAATTTTTGCCTTGCCATAATAATCTATTGTATTAAGTAAAAGGCTTGATTCCTCTGAGCAAACCTCATCAGACTTATAAGTGAAGTCTGAGCTGCTCCATTCAGATATAAACACAGGGATTGACAACAATGCGTTTTTAAGATCTGCAAGAAAAATCCTATGATCACAAGCAGAATAGTGGAATGAATACATGATGCCAAGATCATAGTTTTTTGCGTTTATCGGACTTAATGAGGCCTCATAAATCTTCTGACACCAATCGCTTGTACCCACGATGACGATGGCACCAGGATCGTTTGCCTCGATGATTGGCAAAATCTCACTAGCATACTCCTTAATTGATTTCCATTCTACTCCGCTTGGCTCATTACAGATATCATAGATTAAGTGCATGTATCCCTTTTCTTTTGCATAAGCAGAGACTGTATTGAAGAAACTTGTTGCTTCTTTGATATAATCATTTGGATTGCCTGATCTCGTATCTTTCTCTTCAAAAATATGCCAGTCGACGATAGCATACAATCCCAACTCCGCACAAATGTCGATATACGATTCAAGTTTATTTAGAGTTACACTTGAGTAAGTGTATGGAGAATAGTTCAATCTAACTGACTTGCATCCCCAATCCTTCATTTTCTGGAAAGCATTTTTGTCAAGACACTCATAGATATCCTCGCCAATCACACCTGTGTTAAATCCTTTCAACTGGACAGTATCACCCCTTTCTGAACAAAGCTGTCTGCCCACAAGTTTCAATCTGCCATACTCTCTGAAGTTAGCAGCCCACTCCGACTTGGCAGGGTCAGGAGCAAGCTTGACCTTTAGCAAATTGACAAGGTACTCGCCTGTCGCAGTAAGGTTCTCCTTATAGACACCGTCTTCGCAGTTTTTCCAGATACCAGTATTGCCCCACGACCAGTAGTTCCAGCTTATGACCTGATTATCTGTCATGTTTAAAGCATCAAGAAGCTTATCTGAGTTTTCTTTGCAAGACATTTTAGTGTCAAGATCAAAGGTACCACTTGACCATTCCGATACATATACTGGTATAATTTTTATAGCACTTCTTAGATCACCAAGTAAATTTAAGTGGCTACATGCATAATAGTGGAACGCATACATGATGCCAAGATTGTACGCATCAGCACTTATTGGATCCTTTGAAACCTCTACTATTCTCTGACACCAATAAGGAGTACCTACAATCACAATAGCACCTGGGTCATTATCTTCAATAATAGGAAGAATCTTATCCGCATATGCCTTTACGTCTTTCCATTCTACAACACTTGGTTCATTACAAATCTCATAGATTAGGTGCATGTAACCCTTTTCTTTAGCGTATGCAGAGATAGCAGAGAAAAAGTCTTTAGCGTCATCAGCATAATCTAAAGGATTTCCAGAATTTCCATTTAATTCTATGACATTCCAATCAACAATGGCATACATTCCTAGTTCAGCACAGATATCGATGTATGATTTTAATTTTGCAACGTTCTCTTCTGAATGAGTTAATGGAGAATAGTTAAGTCTGACACTTGCAAATCCCCACTCCTTCATTGTCTTGAAAGAGTTTTTGTCAAGACACGCATCCTCTCCGATGACACCAGTGTTGATACCCTTCAACTGAATTGTATCCCCATTGCTAGAACAAAGCTGGTTGCCAACAAGTTTTAGTCTGCCGTACTCCTTGAAGTTAGCAGCCCACTCCGACTCAGCATGTTTAGAAGCAAGCTTGACCTTTAGCAAATCGACAAGGTACTCGCCTGTCGCAGTAAGGTTCTCCTTATATACACCGTCCTCACAGTTTTTCCAAATACCTGTATTGCCCCACGACCAGTAGTTCCAACTGACAATCTGATCTTTCTTGGCCAAAAGGCTAAATAGATCCTCAACATATGCAGGACAAACTTTGTCTGTGTTATATTTGTAGCTGGAACTTGTCCACTCTGAAATAAACACAGGATAATATTGCATGGCTGTCATAATATCACTTATTGTGTTATTATCACAAGCAGCAAAATGGTACGAATACACAAAACTTAAATTGTAGTTCTCTTCACCAATTGGGCTTGAAAAAGGATCACTCCATGTTGGAGCACTAATAATGACAACGGCTCCCGGATCGTTTGATTCAATGATAGGAAGAATCTCTTTTGCATAATTCTTTACATCTTTCCATCTTTGACCATACGAATCGTTACAAATATCGTATAGGACATGCATGTATTTCTTCTCTTTTACATAACCAGAAATAGCACTAAAGAAAGTTTTTGCATCGTCAACATAATCCATTGGATCGCCGGTCCAATTATCTCCTTCTCCTAATACGTGCCAGTCGACAATTGCATAAAGTCCAAGCTCTGCGCAAATATCTATGTACGACTTTAGTTTTGCAACATTAGCATCCGAATGAGTTAAAGGTGAATAGTTAAGTCTGACGGAATTCAAACCCCACTCTTTCATAGTCTTGAATGAATTATTGTCAAGACACGCATCCTCTCCAATGATACCTGTGCAGACACCCTTCAATTGGATTGCGTCGCCATTCTGTGCACTAAGCTGGTTGCCTACAACCTTCAATCTTCCATACTCCTTGAAATTGGCAGCCCATATAGACTCAACAGGTTTGGAATCAAGAGTGACCTTTAGCAAATTGACAAAGTATTTACCAGTCTCAGTAAGATTCTCTTGGTAGACTCCATCCTTACAATCTTTCCAAATTCCTGTGTTGCCCCACGACCAATAGCTCCAACTGGCAACCTGACCAGTAAAATTCTTGTTCTCAAGTGACCAAAGCAGCTCTTCTGAGCTAAGATCACATGCAATTTTGTTGCTTAAATCAAAACTGTCACTGGTCCATTCCGACACAAATACAGGTATTGATTTCATGGCGTTTCTAAGATCGCCAAGCAAATGATAGTGGCTGCATGCAAAATAGTGGAACGAATACATAATGCCAAGTTTGTAATCGTCTGCGTTGATAGGACTTGATACAGCGTCTGTTAGATTCTGGCACCAATCAATAGTTCCTACAATGACGATTGCCCCTGGATCGTTAGTTTCAATTACAGGTAGAACCTCTGCAGCATATTCCTTTACTTTTTCCCAAGATACTTCACTTGGCTCATTGCATATCTCATAGATCAGGTGTATGTAACCCTTCTCTTTAGCATATGCGGAAATTGTTCCGAAAAAGGCTTTTGCTTCATCAGTATAATCCAAAGGATTACCAGAATTCCCTTGAGTTCCCCTAATGTGATAATCAACAATTGCATAAATTCCTAATTCAGCACAATCGTCGATGTAAGTCTTTAATTTTTCGACGTTCTCATCCGAGTGAGTATAAGGAGCATAATTCAGTCTGACAGAAGACATTCCCCATTCCTTCATAGTCTTGAATGTGTTCTTGTCAAGACAAGCATCTTCCCCAATGACACCTGTGCTGATACTCTTCAACTGGATAGTATCTCCATTACTTGAACAAAGTTGTTTACCAACAAGCTTTAGTCTTCCGTACTCTGCAACATATCCATAATCTTTCGCATGTGAAAACAGGCATGATAAGAATACGAAAACAATTAATAAACTTTTTTTCATATAATGTATATTTAATTTTTCTCCCCTTTAAGTCACTGAAATTTATTTTGCAAAAATAATTCTTTTTGACAACAAATGATTCCTTAACTTAAAAAAACCATTATCTCTAACACTCTCGCTCCCGGTGTTTCATTGAAAAACCATTGCCATGTCGACGACGGAATCTCTCCGTCTTTGGCTGTCTTATAATCAATCTTGTAGGATTTACAGATTCCTTCAGCATTAAAATCATGACTCTCAGCCACATAGTTTTTTACTGTCTCTGTTTGCTTCATCGCTAGACGTGTGAAGATGCTGCCAATTCCGTCGTTGACAAGCAAGATTCGCAGATTGGTGTTGCCAGCGCTCCAAAGGCTGCTAACGTCGTAGAAGAAACTTAAATCTCCTATCACCAAGTAGACGGGGGCATTCCCCACTCCACCCGCATATCCTATGGCTGCCGACATGCTTCCCTCGATTCCGTTCACTCCACGGTTGCAGAAGAATCGAGGGTGTTTGGCTTGAGCGTCGGGCATACACCAGTAGGCATAGTCGATGGCTCTCACCGTTGTTGAGTTGGCAAGGAAAATATGTGAAGACGGTGCAATATTTTGAAGAAATTCGCTATAAACAGAAGGATATTTTGAAGAATCAAATGGTTTGATATCATTTAAGACGGAATGTGCCACGTCTTTACGGGACCATTCACATATCTTTTTATCGTTTGGTGATACCACCAACAGATGCGTCATACATTTGAATGTATCAGCAAACTCCATTGATTTCGACACACGAACAACCGTCTGCGGCTTGATTTTTGTGATGGCCGCTTTAGCAAACTTGCTGACAATATGCCCACCGATATATATCACTAAATCAGGATTATACGCCTTGATTTCATTATCAGGAATTCGTTTATATCTACAAAAGTTTTCGTCTTCGTTTTCGTTAACGTTAGACAAAACCTCTGTGTAGAATGGAGCCCCAAGACGGATGAACGCATCAATGTAGTTTTGATTGACTCCGTCATTCTGCCCCACCATCACCAATGGACGCTGAGATTTTTCCCACAACTGATGCATAGTGTCGCCGAAGAATGAACCGTCTTCAATAAGCTCAATCTTTCTGAATTCAGGAAGCGACTCTGCAGTACAGTCGAAAAATGGCTCTTTAATCTGCATGTTGATCTGCACCGGACCATTCTGACCTGTGTAGGCAATATTCAAAGCTGCGTTAATCTCACGGTTGGCAAACCACATTCCGTCCGCGCTCTCGTCGTCCTCCACGTCGACACTATACTTCACAGCCGAAGCCAACGCAGGAACTTGCCACATAGTCTGGCCCATCAGTTGCCCAATCATCTCCTTCGGACGGTCAGCAGTGATGACAGCCATACCTATTCCCTGATACTGAGCCTCAACCAACGCAGGAAGAAGATTCGCCACCGCGCTTCCACTCGTAACGCAAACCGCTACCCTTTTACCTGTCTGCACCAAACCAAGAGCCATGAATCCCGCACTACGTTCATCAAGAGCTCTGTGTACGGTGAAATCCCCACAACACATAGATTCCACAATAGGCATGTTGCGACTGCCTGGACAAACTACCACATCGGAAAATGAGTGAACTTTAAGCAGATATATCAGCTGCTGAATATGTTTCTTTATCGAGTATGCCATCTCTGTTTTGGATTATGAATACAAAATTAGCACAAATCATAAAAAATAAGAAACTGTTTAATTAAAGGATTTTGCCTCTTGCCCATATATCAATTAGAATTAAACCACAGAGACTCAAAGATCTCAGAGAAAGCCTGTGAATTTTTAAAAGAAAAACATTCATAAAATAAAGCCGAACAAAAGAGAATCAAAGAAATTATTTAATTTTGAAAAAAATATCAATATTAAGGTATTATGGCTAAATCAAGTTCAATCTACATGGGAGAGGGCAAAATGGCTCTTTCTGGAAAATGGGGAATAGCAATAATTGCATGTTTGGCCGCCATGGCCATCACTTTGATTCCTTTATTCATTCAAAGTATAGTTCAAATCTATCCTGCAATTAGCGATAGTTTTAGCGATCATACCTCTTCTTTTCTAGTAATGAGTATGATTTTCCCTCCACTTACAGTTGTATGGAGTTTTTGTGTGGGAATGCCTATAATGTATGCCAGCATGATAGGTTTGAGACAAATGCATACATCTAATGAAATCCCTATGGATGTAATGTTTGATAAGTTCAAACAGAATGGCAAGAGATATTTGAAATTAGGAATAAAGGTTTTATTAAAGATACTTCGTGTCATAGCCATTCCTTTAGTTCTTTACATTATAAGTATTGCTAAAAGCTTTTCAGACTTTGATAATCCTGCTGCCTCATCTCAGTTTGGAGGAATGTCCGACTTGTTCAAATTAGCCATTATTATCGTATATTTATATAAATATTTTGAGTTCACTTTTGTTCCGTTTGTCCACAACGATAATCCAGAGATGACTGACCAGGAGATTATCAACAAGAGTTCAGTCCTTTCTAAGGGTTACAAATGGACGATGTTCAAGATTGTTTTGCGTGCTATCTTACCTGCTGTTTTGATTGCAATAGCGTTATCCATAGCTGCGACACTTTTCGGATTCATCATATTGGGCACAGTATTGTTTACATCATTTTCATCAATTACTCCTTCTTTCGTCTTTGCATTATTTGCATCATTGGTTCTTTTTGAGTGTTTGATAAGTGCATACGTGCAAGTAAGAATAACTCTTCCTTTGTCAGTGCTATATTCTGAGTTGACAGGAAATAACGAAAAAGAGAAAGAGAATGCACCTCAGACAGATGTGCCTCCAGTTCTTCTTCCTGACGAGGTTTCTAATACAGCAACAGAAGAGACTGCAAAAGAGGAGGAAAAGAAGGATGAACCAGAAATTCCTTACGAGCAGAGATATATGCCAAAGAGCGTGGCGAATCCTGAACCAGAAGAGCCAACAAATAGTGAGGAGAAGAAGGATGATTCCGACCTTCCTTACGAACAGAGATATATGCCTAAATAATCCCCAAGTAATCATTGGTGTGTTAAAAGACGCAAGATCTCGCGTCTCAACTTAAAACTTAAGAATTATGAGTGAAACAATTTACAAGCAAATAAAGGAGATTGCAGAAGAGGCAAAGGGTGCTAAAATCATCCGTGCTGATCTTGCAGTCGATCTAAAAATAACAGACTCCATAGATGTCAGCCGTCTAACGTGGGAGGCCTACAACCATTATGGCAAAGACCAGTTGATAAGATCCACATTCGTCAACAACGACAGCTTGACTTCCATCGTGGATGATTATGAATTGCGTCAACTTATCACTTCTGATAATAAGGATGACTATTTCGACGCGTTGTCTACCGATCTTAAGAATAGCGAGAATGCATTAGTTGTGCTTGATAATATGCTGAAGACGAGGGTGTCGGAAGCTGTAGCATCAGAGATGAGCAGTTTGATGAGCATCATCATGGGCACACGAGGTATTGAGAATGTGAAGAAAGAAGCATCTCAGGCAGTGCAGTTGTATGGTCAGCTTGTCAACGTTTACGATGAGGCTAAGGTTGGTGTGAAAGAGGTGGCACATGATTTCGTCGACTTACGTACAGAGATCCTACGCGTCTATGAGAAGTATGCACAGATGCTTGTGGATTTCTACGGTGACTCCATCAAACGCGTCGCTCCACAACTTTTTGATTTTGATTCCATCGAGTATCTCGACACTGCACAGATGTTTGAGAAAGTGCAGTTGCAGTACGATATGCTATCAGACAACTGCACAGTAATGATGTCGGAAATCAGTGACGGTTTCTCTAAGTCAGTGCAGATCGCCTCACAAAGCAGCCAGGCATTAGGCAAGAACGGAGCAATAGCTGTAGCAGCTGTTGAGGCTGTGAAACATTATCTTGACGCTTCAGAAAAAACAGCAAGAATAAAAACCGACCTTGAGGCTTTCAAGATGAATATCAAGAAAGACGTTACAAATATCAAGTCGGATTACACTCGTTTGGCTACTATCTATAAGACAATCAACGATCTATATATTCCAAAAGCAGACGCATATTTCAAATTCAGTGGCAAACTATTGAATGCTGAGTTTGAGCAGATGGTTTCCACATTGTATGCTAAGGCTGGTGTGGCTGAACTTGTGAAGGAGCGTGATGCAGTGTTGGAAGAGATACGTGAGCTTTCCGACCAGATCAACGACCACAACAATAATATCATCTTCTGGAATGAAGATTATGAACGTAGTCACGGAATTTTGGCAAACAAGAAAGAAGACTATGAGAATGCCAAGAGTCAACGTCCAGATAAACCAAATGTGGTGGTCAACGCATTGACATTCGGTTCGGCTGACAAGAAGTATAGCCAAAAGATGTTCAAGTGGAAAGGCGTCTACGGCAACTTAGTGAAAGAGTATGAAGATGCCATCATCGACGAGAAAGTTGGTTTGGAGGAGTTGGAGACTCAACAGACTGCAAAGCAAAATGCAGAAGCGAAACTTGCTGAACTTAAGGCTAAGCAGAAAGAGCTGACAGACAAGATCTTGAAGAGCATCTCCGTCGACGCAGAGATGAAGAGACAACTTGCGTCTCACCTTGAGGATATCATCAAGATGCTCCACGTCGGCAAAGAGATTCTTGAGAGCGGAGTTGATCAGAAGAGCATCAAGGCAATCAATATTGACACATTCCATTCCAACGAACTTCCTGATGACTTGAAGGATGCAGTGACAAAATTCAAGGATCTTGTGAAGGAGGTGGCTCCAAACTTGAAAGATGATGTGAAGAAAGATTTATCAAGAGACTTTAGCGAGGAGGAGATTGCTGAGTTGAAAAGAGTGTATAGAGAAAGTATGAAACTTACTGATGCACTTGTATCACTTGAGATGTTGAAAGAACAGAATCAAGTGTCGTCGGAGATCTACGATCAGGAGTTGGAGAAGATCCAGACACAGTTCAATTCTCAGATGGCAGACATCGATGCCAAGGCTGACGTGCTTGCCAATGTTTTGACGGATATCAATACAGCACCTGATGCAGAGTCGAGAAAGAAAGCCCTTCTAAAGCTTACTGATAGAGGCAAATTCTTTGCTAACGAAGATGACTACAGTAGATTCATCAATGGAGAATTCAGAATAAAGATTTGATTTTCAATATAAATAATGGTAATTATATACAACTTGACTCCTAATGCTTTTTATTTTACGCTCGCCCTTACGGGCTCGCGTTTATGGGTGGTTAGGGCGTTCCGCCCTTAACAATCCTCATTTAGGACCAAACTATATAATTATTAAAATATGCGATAATTTATATGGCAGAATATACAAGCAGACGACGTCAGGCAATGGGTGCTGATGAGTTTGACAAAGAGATGCAAGAGATCGAAAGAGCCGCAGAGAAAGGTGCGGAGATCGAACGTCAGAAGCAAGAGAAAAGAGAAAGACTGGAGAAAGATCCAGCCTACGTTGCTTGTGCCACAATCAGCAAAGTGATGGACAAGTATATGCTTGATCCGATTCTTGGACTCATCCCAGGAGTGGGCGACCTTGTCAGCCAAATATTGGCACTGCCATTCATCTATGTTGCTGCTAAAAAGATTAAATCCATTCCGTTGACTCTTGCTATTGTCTTCAACACACTGATAGATATGTTGGTAGGAGCTGTTCCTTTGTTTGGAGATATCTTTGACATTTTCCATAGAAGCCACAAGAAAAACTATAAATTGTTAACTGGATTTATTGAAGACGACAAGGAGATCAAACATGAAGTAAACAAGAAGGCAGTCTTTTGTGGAATCGGCATCGTAATATTGATTTTCTTGTTTTACCTTGTAATGAGTTTGGCAACACAGCTTATTGGCTATATCTGGGGACAATTCACTGCTTTATTCCAATAAACGTAAAGACGCGATGATATCACGTCTCTACAGAATTTTCTTCACCACACTTTTCATAGCGGGAGGTTCATCCTTTAAATTCAGCATAGAAAGTACAGCCTGGAGTTCTTTGAGCAATTCCGGCTCACGTTTGCAAAACTGATGAGCTATCTTGACACAGACAGCCCTCATCGCCACAGCCATACGCATATTGCAGATATTGTCGAAAGAGAAGTTGAGAAGGTCGACGTCGATCTCTTCCAACTCTGGCAGAAGCATAAGGGAAATGTTGAGCCATAGACGAAGTTCACCCGACTCTGTCTTCGTCTTCGTCTTCGTCTTCGTTTTCGTTTTCGTTTGATCAATCACCTTTTCCACCACCCTACGTTGATAAGGCAACAGCTGTTTCCTATCCTTTTTGCATAACGCCTCCAACACCCACACAGAGTGCCACGACAATCGTGGATCATCACTATTGGTGAGCTCCCAAAGCATTGCTACATCAACATTGCCTGCGATGATGTCGTCAACAATTCCGTCGACAGCATTTTTATGCAAACGGCTATCTGATAGTGTGGTTTTGATATCCATAAAAATTCTTTACATTATTTTATTGTAAATATAGAAAGTATAAAACATTTCATTTGCGTATTTAACATTTTTTCACTTATTTTGAACTTCAAACTCATAATACAGAAGATATGAAGGTTAGAAATTTCTTTTTTAGCGTATTGGCATGTGCGGCACTTACAGCTTGCACTGGAAATGGGGATGCGAAAAATGGTTTGCCAAGCGGTGCTGAGAGTTTTTTGAGTAAGCATTTTTCAGATATTCAGATAAGCAATATTGAGGCTGACGACGATAACGACGTGGAGGTAACTCTTGAGAACGGTATCCGTATCAGATTCGACCGTCGTGGCACATGGGAAGAGATCAATACGAAGAAGAACGGTATGACAGAATCGTTGAAGAAACTTCTTCCTAACCAGATTATCAACTATATAGCAAAAAATTACCCTGAGCGCACAATCAGAAAGGTAGAGAGAAAGAAATATGGTTATGAGGTCACACTCAACAAGCCAGATGCCATCTCATTGAAGTTTACAAAGGGTGGTGCATTTATTCCTGAAGAAGAGGAAATCCAATAAAACGCTTTGAAACGAGATACAGCTGTTTGAAAAAGTATGAAGAAAAAATTGTTTGCGTTAGTTTTGTCCTTATTTCTATGCCTATTATTAGGTATAGCAGGGTACAAATACCTCGTAAAGTATTTTCTTGACATAGATGACGCTTCTGTCACTCAACTGAATTTCAATAGTTTACCTAACAATGCCATAGAAGTAAAAGGGCTTAATCACAACTGGCATCGTGATTCTTGTGATATACCGGAGAAGGTGTTGATGGGAATTAAAATACGTTCCATTACAAGCATTGGACGTGAAGCATTCGCTGATTGTAAATGTTTGGAAAGTATAAAAATTCCATCTGGAGTCATTAACATTGGAGAGAAAGCTTTTTATAACTGCAGTAATTTAAAATCTGCATATATCTCGCCAAGTGTGAGATTCATAAAAAAAATGGCATTCTTCAAATGTAATAATCTGACAAATATAGAAATCCCTTCCAGTGTAAAAAGCATCGGCCGTGAAGCGTTTGCTGGTTGCAAGAATTTGAAAACCTTAAATATCCCGTCAAGTGTAAATAAAATTGAAGGAAACGCATTCGCTGAGTGTGAAAATCTGGAAAGCATAGAGATTCCTTCAAGTGTCAATAGCATTGAAGACAGAACATTCTACAGATGCAAAAACTTGACAGACGTCAAAATTCCTTCAAGTGTATATCGTATTGAACGTGGAGCATTCTCTGAATGTAAGAATCTAAAAAGCATAGAGATTCCTTCAAGTGTCACAAATATTGAAGTATGGACTTTCGAAGGATGTAGCAGTATGACAAAAGTGAAATTACCTTCAAGTATCACTAGCATCGGAGATATGGCATTTGCCGGATGCAGAAGTTTGGATTCACTTGTTATTCCGTCGAGCGTAACCAGAATCGACAGTTGGGCATTCGCTCACTGCTCTTCACTAAAAAGTATCACTATTCCATCAAGCGTAACGTTCATCGGATATTTCGCGTTTGGAGGATGCGAAAACCTTGATGTCATAATCGACAGTTCACCAAAGAATGTAAAAATAGGAAATGCCGCTTTCAGTGGTTGCAAATCTGTGACATATACTAAATCAGACATAGAAGAAAGTAAGTAAAAATGCAAGCGTTTTTTACTATCTTTGCCTAAACAACTTTAGAATACATGGAAATAATCATAATCCTACAAGCCATAATAATCATCTTTCTAATCAAGACTCTATTGTCTAAAGACAAAAAAGTGAAGGAAGTCACTTCCTTATTGAAAGATTTTGGCGACGAGAAGGAAAGCATCACATATAGTTGGAAACTCGACTCTGCCCGCAAGACTAAACTTAAGGGCCACCTCACTCTACACTTCAACCCTAAAGAGATCGAGGAACAACGTCTGAACAATCCGTTTGCGGCTATCAACAACGTCGGCAACTATAGTGTAGAAGTCAATCTACGCAAGATGTATTTCTACATGCTGAATAATCCACGCACACTGATGCACGCAGCAGAGGTAGTGAAGTATATCAACCGTGAATGCAGCAAAAACCGTATAGAGGAGCTTGATAAACTACAATTTGTCCTTGACTTCGTGCAGGAGCCAAACGTAAAGTATAACTACGATCACGACTGTGCAGAGATCCAGTATCCGAAGGAGTATATCCGTTTCCCCGACGAAACTCTTTACGACAGACATGGCGACTGCGACTGTAAGTCGTTCCTTGCCGCTACCCTATTCCACTTGATGGGCTACAACGTATTGTTTCTCATCTCATATAAGTTGGCCCACGCTGCTATCTGCGTAGAGTATGACCAGCGTTGGAAAGCATTGATGCAGAATGCACTCGACGACGTAACAACCGAGTATGAGGGCCGCAAATACGTCTACTGTGAAACAACTTCCGACAATTTCAGAATCGGAGGCATCTCTCCTGAATTCACTGTTAATGATTTTGAGATTAAGATTGAGTTGAGAGGATAAGATTATGAATTATTATATTCTATTGAGTTATATTCATAGTACACCTTCTTTTGATTTAGCGGGAATAATAGCAACTATTATAATCGGATCGCTAATTATCGGTTACACATTTTGGGCAAACAAAGGTGTCAGTAATGCAAACGAACATTGCGATTTCATTCTTGCAATATTGCTCAAAATGGGACATTGCAACAAGAACACCAAAACTCTATTGCAAAACTTCCATCGAAAACTTTATGCTACTAAGAAATCTAATTTAGTGACAGAAATGGAAGCTCAAGATTTTTCTAATAAAATTATACGAAAATCAAGACTTGTTGATCCCAACCGAGAAATTGACTACGATATTATTATAAAGAAAAAAGACCTGCCTTTCCGATGCAGTTTGGTACGATTAATGTTCAAATTGGCAGCCGAAGTCGACGGAATTAAAAATGACGAATGGAATTATATCCTAAATACAATGAATCGTCTGAAAATAAACAAAAGAAGCTACGACTATTTCATCAGGTATTATTCTCCACTACGAACTGAGTTTGACGACTATTCTCAATATTACGATGAGGAGACCAAGAAAGAGTATGTCTCATCTACACCGTCAAGCCTCATCCAACAATATTACGATATCCTTGGAGTATCGGTGGGGGCATCAAAGCAAGAGATACAGAAAGCCTACCATGCTCTCGCACTTATACACCATCCTGATATGCAACAGAATGCGGATAGGAAAGAAGAATGTGAAACTAAAATGGCTCAGATTAATGATGCGTATGAAAAGGTAATAGCGAGTCTATAACCATTTATAATAAAACAACAGAGACACAGAATTTACAACCCTGTGTCTCTGTTGTTTTCGTTAACGTTAGCGTTAACGTTCCATTTTACTTCACCATAATCTTATAGTCAGCATCCTTCACTTTGACATCATAGATATCTGATGAAAGTGGACTTAAATTCAAGTATCCTCCAGCGATTGTCTTCTCCATCACTACTCTACCCTTTACATCGTAGACGGTAACAACTCCATCGTATAGGTTGCCTTCTGCGTCTGTGATGAACAAATCTCCAGTTGTTGGGTTTGGATATGCCGACTTGCCAACAGCGTTAAGCTCTGCCACATCAGTAGGATCCTTCACCTCAATATAGCCTGTATATGTTGCCTCTGTATCTGCGTCGCTCACGGTAGTGACAGTCCAGTTGAATGTTCCCTCCTCAACAGGTGTTCCGCTGAAATAGATATTCTTTGTAGCCTGATCTATCTTTGTCTCAATACCAGCTGGAGCCTTTGGTTCCCATGAGATATTTACAGATGAAGCACCATCCCAAGTTAGATAATAATCAGTGATTGCATTATTGATCTGCACCGACTGCTTGCTCGAACCACCACCATGCTTTGTAAGTGTAGGCTCAGCCATATTGCGAAGACTCTTATAATACTCCACAGGGCTGTAACCCAAGTGAGGTGGCTGGTTATATCCACAATGCTCCCAAGCCACAGCCATATCATAAACATGGTCGTCACGTAGCCAAGGCAACTTATATGGGCTTGGCATTGTTGATGTGTAGATAGTCAAATAATACTGACCATTCTGCTGAGTCCAGAACACCGACTCCTCACGCCAGTCGCCCACAAGGTCGGACTGTAGACATGGGTTGTACTTAGTTGCGTTGTTAAGTTCTGCACCCCACTGCACCTTAGTGCCGTTGACCATGATATTGTAACCGAATGTGTATGTACGGTTCCAAGTCTTATTCACATTATCCCACTTGTCAACATGACCACGGTCGGTATACTCCTCAAGCAAATCGCCATCCCAAAAGATACGTCCGTTGATTGAACTACTTGTCGTCGTACCTGTATGCCATTTAGCAAACTCATGTCCTTTGCATGTGAAGATGTTCTCACAGCTCCACTCCATAGCCTCAGCGCCATCGTATGTGCTATCACAGTCGAGAATCAGACCACGACCTGTATCACCACCTGTCTGAGCCTTATACATCAACACTTTTCCTGTTTTGGCGTCAAGCAAACAACAGTCATACTTAGCAGACTCCTCTTCCGTGATCATGAAATACTCCAATCCAGGGTTTGAAGGATCAAACTCACCCAAGTGAGTAGCGTCTCCATGACCAAGGCCAGTGCTCCATAGAGTATTGCCATTATGGTCGATACAAGCGGCACCAGTGATGATCTCATCAAAACCATCATTATCGACGTCGCCACAAGTGATACTGTGAGCACCCTGAGCATAGACGCCCTGTCCAGGCTTGTCGGAATAGTGTTTCCAAAGATTAGTCAAATTCTGTCCATCCCAATTCCACGCAGCGGCATAAACGTATGTATAGATACCACGAGTAGTCACGACGCATGGTTTTGCCTTACCGTTGACATCAAGGAATGCCACACAACCCTTTAGCCAGTTACCACGGTGACCATAGGTATTGCCATCGCTCTTACCAGGGCGGTCGTCCCAGTTAGACTGGATATTAAAGTATGGCCAATAGTCGACGGTTGCCAACTCCTCACCTGTCCTACCGCTGAAGCAAGTCATCCACTCCGGACCACCATCAGTCACAAGACCATTCTTCAAACAGTTCTGATAAGGATTTGATCCGGCTGCCTTACCTTTGCTAAGGAAATTGCCTTTACCATCTTTTGAACCTGGAGCTGTCTTAGTGATCAACTCACCGTAACCGTCGCCATCAAAGTCGTAGCAAAGGAATGAAAGACGACAGCCACTCAAGATATTTGGTCCAAGATTGACCTTCCACAAAGATCTACCGTCAAGCTTCAAACACTCCAAGATTGGAGGCGCAGTAGCAGCAGCAGTAGCACCCTCACCAGCCGACCAACACATGATGATCTCCTCCTCACCGTCGCCATCCATATCGTAGGCAGAACAGTCGTAAGGATGATAAGTCACCACGTCGCCAGTAGGCAACTTATATGTGCCGGGATGATTAAGTTTGATATGATGGTATGGAAAAGCATCCACCCTAATTCCCGATTGTGAATCGATCACCTCACCTGCCTTGTTCAACACCTCAAGGGAGAAAGTTGAAGTACTATACTGGTTTCCTGGAAGCGTAGTGTTTGTGCGATCCTTAGAAGAGAACACGAGTTTGCCATCTGCATATAGATTATATGTAGTCGACTTAGGAGAATCCGTGGCACGCATACGCCAGCTGACGAACACATTGCCGTCGTTGCAAGCCCAAAGACCACGGTTGGCTCCAGCGTGGGCTGAACCCAAACCTAATGCACCAAGCATAAGGGCTGAAAAAAGTTTTGTAGCTGTATTTTTCATATCCAAGCAATTTTCTGTTTATGTGCTTGCTAATTTATTAAAGAATATCAAAAAACGGTTTGACAAAACTTGTGTTTTAAGACACTATTACAAATATCTATGATATTTGGGAAGAAATTCGCCTGTTGCATACACGTGTACAAAATGGAGTCTCATAATTTTTTATCTTAATGGTAGCGTTTAATCTATTATTCGTACTTTTGCAGTAAAATTTAATATTAGTATGGACACCTACATTTCTCCGTTTGAATACCTTGGTATAATGGCTCAAGGCGGCAACATCTTTTATTTTCTGATCAATGCCTTGTTCCTGTTCCTGGTTCTCCCTAAGTTACAACCGAAAAGAAACGAGGCTACAGCCTCCATTCACAACTCATTGGGCTGGCTGCTGGTCATCTACCTTGCCAACTATACATTGTGGATTGCTCCCGAATTGCTTCAGCCCACTTGCGGTTACTATCAGATAGCAAGAGTTTATCCAGACTACAACACCTTCATGGAATATATGGACCTTGCCATTCTGCCACTTTCCATGGTGTTTGGCTCCACTGTTCTTGTGGGTAGAATGCCCAAAAGATGGCTTGGCACCGCCATCATTGTGCCTTATGTATTATATGCCTTGAACGACGTGTTTGAAGTCCTACCTTTCAAATTGTACACCTTTGCTTACATCACCACATCTGTTATGGTTTTGGCACAGTTGTTATGGTATGGCCATTTCATCAAAAAATTCGATAAGAAATTGATGGAAAACTATTCCAACATTGACAGAAGAAGTACTCGCTGGGTGTTTTGGACTCTCGTTCCTTTGTTTTTCCTATCAATCCTCTATATACCGTTCAACATTCTTGCTGATGACGCTAAATATATGGTTCTTTACGACTTCCTTACATTCATTTTCCTTTCTGGTATTGTAGGATGCGCTCTTTCATACAAGGTCGACGATATGACTGTCGACTTGATTAAGGAGCAACTTCAGGAAATGAAACCTGAGGAGAACCAGCTGATCGACCAATTTAAGGAGGATTTTGTTCAGCCTGCGTCTGTCTCTGCGACTCCAGACACATCAGCTAAACCAGAGTCAGTAACTTCCAACTCTGATAGTCCAGCACAGCAGCAGAAAGAGTCTGTAAACAATACGTCGGCAAACTCCGCCAAATTCGAAAACTTCGCGGAGATCCTCAAAAAGTTGGAAGAAGAGAAATTCTACCTGGACACCGAGGTCAACATTGACTGGATTTCAAGCAAGCTTGGCACCAACCGACATTATGTGTCCGACTTTCTCAACCAGGTGAAACACGTTACTTTCTACGAGTACGTTAACACATTGCGTCTAGTCCATGCGGAACAACTCTTAAAAGAGGGTAAGGAAAAGGTTTCCGACATCGCCTTCATCAGCGGATTCAACAGCGACCACACTTTCCGTAGACTTTTCAAGGAAAAATATGGCTGCACTCCGTTGCAGTATCTAAAATGTGCGTAACATAAGACTGTCCATAAAACATACAAAAGGCATTGCATCTTTGATGCGATGCTTTTTTTGTCTTCGTCCTATGTCTTAGCTATATGTTTTGCATTTTTTGAAAATCTTATAATAATACATATCTATTTTATATACAACTATTTAACCTAATGTACAAATTGTGAAAACGTACAAATTGTGAAGTTCACAAACTGTCCGCACGCTTTTCCTTTTCTGTCCGGCGTTCCCCAGAATCTCGTTCTACTTTTGCAATGTCAACGGGAACAAACGACAACAACAAATCCTGAAGACAACACATTAAAAACAATAAAAAACAAAATTCATTAACAATTAAAAACTAAGCATTATGGCATCATTTATTCTCATGCTAATCGGAACAGCAGCGATCTTCTCATTCAGTTTCGCATACGTTACAATAACAGATAAGAAATAACAATTAAAAACTAAGCATTATGAATACGAAATTCTTAATCATATCAGCAGTCATTTTCATAGTAGCGTCTTCTTTATTTGGTACTTCATGCACAGATTATGATGAAGGCGGTTATTACCCTCTTCAGGATGAACCAGATGACTTTAATAAATCATTGGAAACAATAGCTAAAATCTCAGATGATGCCGAAGAATTCTATGATATAAAGGCAACATACACGTATAATGGTATGAAGGTAGAGGAAGATCTTCAGAATCTGTATATGGAGGAAAAGACCAGATGTAGTTCTCAGGATCCGGATATGGAGCTGTCTATCTTTTCTTTCAAAATGTACGGCTTCTCAAAGACTGTAAAAAGCGACAATGTAAGTGTATCCGTCATAGCAACACCAAAGCCAGACGCCATTGCCAGAGTGGAAGCCATGCCTGACGACTCAAAGTTCATATATTTCATCGACAGCGAGACACGTGTAAACGGCAAACTTAATAACTTTTACTACAATAAGCTTGTAAAGGGATGTAACACAATGAGCAAGGCTCAGTTCCTTCAGCATTTGAGAAACGGAGAAAAACTTATTGAGTCGCAGATTTTCTAATTCTTAATTTGATAGACATACAATATTAAACAATTAAAATATAAGCGTTATGAAAGCAAGGTTATACTCATTTCTATACTCCGTATTCATTTCCATGTTTGAAATGCCATCGGATACTTCACGTCAACCAAACAGAAAATCCGGAAAGGACGGTCCCTCCAATCAACCAAAAGTAAACAAATAAAAATCCAGAATGAGGCTGTATGTTAGTCCTACTACCCTATACTGTGATAAAAGAGGGTGTATCAAAACTAAGAAAGTTGCGATATACTCTCTTTTTAACTCTTTGAGACTTGAATGGATATTTGAAA
>JAZUGF010000002.1:0-23745 GCA_045641065.1 Paludibacteraceae bacterium
TATTTTTGTGAAAAAACATAGATTATGGGAATAATATTTAGAGAAAAATACGAAAATGAAATAAAAAAAGCAATTGGAAAAGGCAATTGTTTAGTGCTGGCTGGACATCGTAGAGCAGGAAAAAGTATTATACTTGAACAATTATCAAAAGAATTTGAAAATTCAGGAAATGTCATATACATTGATATGGAGAATCCTGATTTTTTGACATTGAAAAATGTAACCGATTTAAACAATTACATTAAGGAGAAGAAATCTGATTCTGCACATAATTATCTGTTGATAGACGAAGTGCAAGAAGTTGATGAATTTGAAAGAATCTTGCGATATTGGTCCAAACAAGATGATTTTGACGTGATTGTGACTGGAAGTAATGCTTTTTTTCTGTCAAGCGAGATTGCCACACTTTTTGCAGGGCGACACACAACAATCAAAGTATATGGTTTGGATTATGAAGAGTTTCTTGAATTCTATCAACTTACAGATTCTGATGAATCTTTAGTAAATTATATGAAATGGGGAGGACTTCCATTCTTGCATAAAATACCATTGGAAGATGAACGGTCACGTACAGATTATTTAGGAGATATCTATAATACTATATTTGTTAAAGACATAATCACACGTCATAAAATAAGAAATGTCAATTTATTGAATAATTTGGCAAGTTTTATAGCGGATAATTGTGGTAAATTATTCTCTCCCAATTCTATAGCCAAATTTTTAAAGAATGACGCTTCCTCTGTGACATCCAACACAATATCTGAATATGTAGGTTATTTTTGTGACACTTATCTAATTGACAAAGTTGAGCGTTATGACATCAAAGGAAAAAGAATCTTTGAGCAACAGGAGAAGTATTATTTTGAAGATCTTGGAATTAGAAACTACTTATGTCGTGATAAAAAAAATTACGACATAGAGAAAATCATGGAAAATTTGGTGTATCTGCGTTTAAGACAACAGGGATACGATGTCTATGTCGGACAATTGAACGGTAAAGAAATTGATTTCGTAGCAAAAAACGGAGATGATATCAGATATTATCAAGTAAGCAAAACAATCTCCTCCGATGAGACATATCAAAGAGAATATGGCAATCTAAAACTTATCCAAGATAATTATCCGAAATATGTCATCACAATGGATCCAACTTCTATCTTAATAAAAGAGGACGGAATACAAACGATTCTGTTAAGGGATTTTTTGATTCCGTAGAGACGTGGCGTGCCGCGTCTCTCAAGTATGGAACAGCACTAAATATAAATTATACCACGAATTCCGTAGAGACGTGGCTATATGAAGACGCGAGATCTCGCGTCTCTACGGCTTGTGCTTTTCGTTATATAACTTTAGGAGTTTATATACAACTTGACCCCAATGCATTTTTATTTGGCTCTTTTCCATTTGTTGACTGATATCAATCTCTTTTTCTCAAAAAAAAACAAAGTCTTTCACTGAGAACTCTGAGCCTTTGTGTTTTTATTTATGTGCGCTCGCCCTCGAATAGGACAACTGCTATATAAATTCCTCACATTTTTATCTCCTCTCTCAGTTCCAAAGCCGTTTTGCCTGTATGTCGTCTTAGAAAAACGCCAAAATGGGATTGGTTGGCAAACCCAAGGATATTGGCAATCTCCTTAATGGACAAGTTGGGGTTGGCAAGTAAGATCTTGACCTCTCTTATGATTTGCTCGTTTTTTATCTGATTGGGCGTCTTGCCTGTAACCGTCTTGCAAACAGCTGCTAAATATTTGGATGTTATATGCAGTTTGTCGGCATATTCCTCAACACTAAGGAATTTGTCATTGTTCTTGGTCAACATCAATAGAAAGCGTTTTACTATGGTCTCCGCTGAGTTGTTTCCTACAACATTCTCTTCTTTTTGATCGTCTGCGTTTGAACAGTCAGCCATAAAGAATGAGAATGAAAGAAAAATGGAGTATAATGCTTTTTCATGTATGGCATTCTCATCCCCGGTCAACATAATAGAGAGAGTCTCCAGATATTTGACGAAAAGATTTTGGTCGGTATCATTTAAAGTATCAACAATAAATGTGCGGTTGATAAAGATCATTGTCAAGTTGGCATGTGTTTCCATAGCGACTTTTTTTCCGAAATCCGACGATACGAATAGCCCGGCGACGTCGAAATCCACACTAGTCATTATATTTTTCGTTATGTTGTCTGGTGTTGAAATCAAGACGTTTCCACGGCTTAGTTCATATTGCTTGCCATCTATATTTATTGTGGCATGACCGTTTGTGACGAGTGCGATTGTGAATCCTCCAAGAAGAAAAGCGTCGTGCTCTCTGTAGTTGAAAAATTTTACGGAATAAAAGATGTTGATATCTTTATTCCCATATATTTTATCACTTATCTGGCTTGTATTCAGATTTATTTCTTTTGGCTTAAACGTTTCCATCTCGTTTGATTAATTGTTGACGACGCAAAAATAATGTGTTTGTAGGATAATGTGATGTCCTATTTGTCATATATGTTGTCGATTTGCTCTATTTCTGCTCCTGATATTACTTATTGAACATTTGTGTGGAGTTTTATGTATGCTTTGTGGCTTATATACAATATAATTTTGTGTCAAAATTTAATAAAACTCAAAATTATATGAAATTTAGAACATTATTGGGTGTCGCTTTTGCCTCTGCTTTCATGATGTCATGTGGAAGCGACGGTGTGAAAAAAGAGACAGTTCACAGTGTGATCCTTACTGAACCTAAATGTAGTTCAGCTGAGATTGCAAAGACGATGGCTGGTTCAATTGAGGAGGCTCGTGAGATCAGCGTTGGTTTTAAGGTGCCAGGACAGATTGCCCGTATTTTGGTGAAAGAGGGTGATTTCGTCAAGGAGGGTCAACTTGTGGCTATGCTCGACGACAAGGATGTCAAACTTGAGCTTGAGGCTACACAGATTCAGTATGATCAGTTGAAACGAGAGGTTGAAAGACTGACTAAACTTAAACAGAGTAAATGATTACGACAAGGCTTCGAGCGGATTGGCTCAGCTTTCCGTCGCCCTACAGGGATATAAAAATAAACTTTCATATACCAATCTTTACGCTCCGACAAGCGGTTATGTGCAGAGTGTGAATTTTGAGGCGTCTGAGATGGTAAACGGAGGAACACCAATCATCACATTGCTCGACACTAAGCAGATGGAAGTTATCTGCAATGTGCCCGCGTCGCTTTACATGGAGAAAGACAAGATTACGTCGATCACTTGTTCGGGACGTTTCTCTGATGGCAGTCCGGTGAAGCTTAAACTTGTCAGCATCACACCGAAAGCTGATGCCAGCCAGTTGTATAAGATGCGTCTTGCTATTGTCGACAAGACAAAGAAGATGGTGAGTGGTCAGAGTGTTGAGGTGAAAGTCAACCTTGATAATAAAATGGCTTGCGATTGCCTGACTGTGCCTATGGCAAGCGTTATCAATGATGCAGATGAGACTTTCGTGATGGTATTTAAGTCAGAAGACAGTACCGTCGTCCGCAAAGCTATTGTGCTTGACGGTATGAAATCAGAAGGACGTATGGCTGTAAAATCAGGTTTGAATGGATCTGAACGTATCGTTAAGGCTGGAGCTTCACGTCTGAGAGACGGTGAGAAGGTTCGTGTGCTTGATGAGAAGTCTGACTCTAATATTGGTAATGTATTATGAGAATAACGAGATATTTCATGGATCACTCCATGGTGTTCTGGAGCTTCATAGTGGGTATTATCATTGCTGGAGTAATCTCCTTCAACCAAATGCCCAAACTTGAGGATCCGGCTGTGGCTGTGAAGCAGGCGATGGTGATTATCCCATGCCAGGGAGCTTCTGCCCACGAGGTGGAATTGAAGGTTGCTCAACCGATGGAAGACGTGTTGAGGACACTTCCGCAGGTGCGTAGAATAAAGAGCGCGTGTACGCAGAATATGGCTCAGATATCTGTCGAATATGACCTTTCCGTTAAAAATTCGGACCTCGAGCAGTATTTCGATCTCTTGCGTAGGAAAGTGAACGACAATAAGATGATGCTTCCGCAGGATTGTATGGATCCTATTGTGATGGATGACATGATGGATGTGTATGGTATCTTCTATAGTTTTTCTGGCGACGGTTATTCCTACGATGAGCTTGAGAGGTATGCTAAATATATCCGACGCGAGTTGCTGAAAGTGAAGGGTGTGAAGCGAATCACTATCGGAGGCACTCAGCGTGAGGTGATAAACATCATAATGGAGCCCGACAAGATAGCTCAGAATGGGCTTATCCCTACGCAGATCATGATGCAGCTGCAGAGTGCCGGAGCTGTTGTCAACGCTGGTAATTACGAGACAGGTGACCAACGTCTGATGGTTACTGTCAATGATGCAATTAAAGATGAGGAAGACATACGCAATCTTCAGATTTCCACAGTAGGTGGCGGAGTGGTGCGTCTTTGTGATATAGCCCGTGTGGAGCGAACATTTGTTGAACCTCAGACACGAGGATTCTGGGCAGACGGCAAGCAGGCTTTGGCTATCTGTGTGTCTATGAGCAACGACGCTAATGTACCAAAGGTAGGTGCGGCGGTCGACGCCAAACTAAATGAGGTGATGGAGTATGTGCCGGTCGGTATGGATGCGGAGAAGGTTTTCTTCCAGCCCGACAAGGTGGACGACGCAGTGTCTGGATTCATGATCAATCTGTTGGAGTCGGTGCTGATTGTGATATTTGTATTGATGTACACGATGGGATTCAAATCGGGACTGAATATCGGAGTTGGACTAGTGTTGACTATCGCGTTGTCATTCCCAATCCTTCTTATGATGGGCACAACACTTCACCGAATTTCGCTTGGTACATTCGTGATTGCGATGGGTATGCTTGTCGACAATGCCATCGTCGTACAGGATGGAATCCTGGTGGATAGGAAGAGGGGAATGCCAGAGAGCAAATACCTATATAAGATTGGAGAGCGCACTATGTATCCTCTTCTTGGAGCGACGGTGATTGGAGCCTCTACATTCATGTGTATTTATCTTTCCCCAGGTTCGACGGGAGAGTATGCAGGAGATATGTTTCTTGTGCTTTGTGTCAGTCTGTTGGTTTCATGGGCTTTGGCATTGGTGCAGATCCCAGTGTTCTCTAAGTATCTGTTGAAAAAAGAGCTTAGCGAGAAGGAGTTGCAGAATAAAGATGAGGATAAGAAAATCAATCGAGTCTTGAAGAAAGCCGTAATCAAACTTGTTGACCATAAGATTGCGTCTATGTCGGTGGCTGTCGTTTGTCTTGCTCTTTCTGGTTGGGGAATGACCAAAGTCAAGAATCTATTTTTCCCGGATTTTGATTACAAGCAGTTTATCATAGAGTATTCATTGCCACAGGAGGCTGGTCCTAACCGTGTAAAACATGATCTTTTGGAGATAACTGAATATTTGAAGAGCAAACCAGAGGTGGAGCGAGTTGAGGCTTGTCAGGGTACAGCTCCCGCGCGTTACTGTTTGGTAAGACCAATGGGTGCAGGTGGAGATTCCGATGGTGAACTTATTGTGGACTGCAAAGATTTTGAGACAGTGAAGCAACTGATCCCAAGTTTGCGTGATGAACTACGAGAGAAATACCCAGACGCTTATATCCGTCTTCGTAAATACAATTTCTCAATTGCGACGTCGCATAAGGTTGAGGCCATGTTTCAGGGACCGGATCCTGCGGTTTTGCGCAATCTCTCGGCACAGGCTGAGGAAATCATGCGTAAGTCGAAATACGTCGATCCCTATACAGTGCAGAATAACTGGAAGCCGATGACCAAGACAGTCGTGGCAGACTATGTGCAGCAGGATGCATTACGTAGTTCCGTGCAGAGAGGAGATGTTGGAAACGCTTTGCTTGCCGCTACAGATGGAATGCCTTGTGGTGTGATCAACGATAAAGACAAGCAAGTGGTGGTGCAGTTGCAGATGCGTAATGCCGACGGTTCAAAAATCGAGGATTTGAGCAATATTCCAGTTTGGAGCATGATGAATATCCACGTCGACAAAGAAGCGATGGGAGGATTGATGACAGGAGCCACAAGCCAGTCTGATTTGATGAAGAATATGGTCCGTTCGACGCCGCTTAGCAGTGTGGTGAACAGTGTGGATATGCAGTGGGACAATTCCGTCGTTTATCGTGTGAATGGACAACGCGCGATAGAGGCAGAGTGTGATCCGAACGAAGATATCTATGAGGCAACAGTGGCTAAAGTGATGGAGGATATACAAGCCGACGTCGAGGCTATTCCTCTTCCTGACGGCTATACGCTCACATGGGTAGGCGAGCAGGACACATCTGGTGAGGCTACAGAAGCATTGGTTGATTTCATACCTATCACATTCTTTATAATCTTCGGAATCCTATTGTTGCTATTCAACTCATGGAAGTCAATATTTGTGATTGTCGGATGCATACCATTCGTTATCTGTGGAATATCTCCGGTGTTGCTTACACTCCGTATGCCATTCACATTTATGGCGATCGTCGGAATTGAGGGATTGATCGGTATGATGGTGAAGAATGCGATTGTGCTGGTGGACGAGGTGAACCGTTTGCGAAAAGAGAACCAACATCCATACGATGCGGTGATAAACGCTACAGTAAGCCGTATTCGTCCAGTGATGATGGCATCGTTGACTACCATTCTTGGAATGGCACCGTTGCTTACAGACGCGATGTATAATTCCATGGCGGTATGTATCATGGGCGGACTATTCGTCGGCACAATTGTAACATTGATTCTTGTTCCGTTGTTCTACACTGTGGTATATCGTATTCGTCGTCCGAAGGAAGAAACAGTCACATCAAATAATTAAACAGAATGAAGAAGATAATATATTTCGCCATTGCTTGTTGCCTTTTCGCAGAGTCGGCAATGGCTCAAGACAACACTTTGCGACTCTCTCTTGAAGAGTGTAGGACGAGAGCGTTGGCCACGAATGAGGAGATGAAAAAGGCCGACAATGCCTTGCAACAGGCTGGATTGGATAAGAAGATCGCTTTTTCTTCTTATCTGCCAGCAATTGATGGAAGCGCCACAGCGATCTATACTAAGGATATCGACATGTCAGGCACCAAACTGTTGATGCATGGAATGTGGATGGCTGGATTCTCATTTCAGCAGGTGTTGTATGCAGGAGGAAGAGTGAAGAGTGGTAATGATCTTGCAAAGATTGGCGTCGAGGCCTCACAGCAACAGCAGAGAAAGAGTAGGCAAGAGGTGTTGCTTGAAGCAGACCAAGCCTATTGGGGATATGTGGCTGTATTGCAGAAGGTGAAGATGTTGGAGAGTTATGTGGAGTATATCGACGGACTTGACAAATCAGTGGCTAATAGTGTTGACGCCGAGCTTGCCACTAAAGCAGATCAGCTACGTGTCAGTGCCAAGTTGAGTGAGATCAAGTATAATCTGCAGAAGGCAAAGAACGGTGCTGAACTATGTAGGTTGATGCTTTGCAATGTGATTGGTGAGGATTTTGACACCCAGATCATGCCAGATGACTCAGAGATAAAGGTTGAGGCTCCAAGCAGTTTGGATGATAATGTAGGGCAGCGACCAGAAGTGCAGTTGATGCAGATTGGAGTGAATGCGAAACAGAAGCAGATAAAATTGTCAAGGGGTGAATTCTTGCCTTCGTTAGCATTGCTTGGATCATGGAATTACATGGGTAATCTGAAGATGGAAGGAGTGGCTGAGTATCAAGGAATGCAAGTGCCTTACACACAGAAGTTTGACCAATCGTTCTGGTATGCGGGATTAATGCTCAGTGTGCCGATCTGGAACTGGGGAAAGTCGTGGAATACGGTAAAAAAGGCCAAGATTGATGTTGAGAATGCAGAACTTGATCTTAAGCGAAACACACGTCTTCTCACTATTCAGGCAAGACAAGCAGTCCAGAATGTAATGTCTGGATTCAACTTGATAGAGACAGCCCAACTTGGTTTTGACCAGGCTACTGAGAATCTCCGAATCATGCGTGAGCGATACGAAGGTAACTATTGCACTTTGACTGATTTGCTTGATGCTCAGAGCCAATGGCAACAAGCGGAATGTAATCTAATAGAGGCAAAAACGCAATATAAGATTGCTGAATCGGAATACAAAAAGGCAATTGGCGTATTGGGAGAGAAGAATTAGTTTATTCTGTCTTAATTTTCAAAAAACAGGCTGTATTCCATTTCGGAGTTCAGCCTGTGTTTTTTTTATGGTGATATCCATATTTTGCATATACCGTATAAAATGGTAATTTTGCTTATTGATAAGTTATCTTAATTAATCGAGTCTTCTTTTGTCGTAAATATGGAAAAGAAAACAATTGTTTCGGTTGTGGCTGTTTCAATGTTCGCATTGATTGCTATGTTGTCTTGCAAACGCAATAATGTAGACGTTAAATCGTCTGCATCAACATATCTTCCAGTCGCTCCTGACTATTCCAATGCGAATATGTGGTATGAAGTGCAAAATGATACGTCTAATAGTGGGGCAGATGTGTTTTATATTGTTGCGACGTGGGAGTTTGATTGGACAAACAAGGATTCTATGCTTTGTCACTATGCTGATCCTGTGAATACAAAAGAGCATTGTGACCACATGGGTATAGAGATCAAGAATATTGCTCAATATATGGGCGACGGTAATAACTACTACGCTCCATACTACCGCCATATATCACTCAACAGCTGGAAGGAGTGTGAGGATACCATCAACAACAGGTATTTCTCCGTCGCATACAAGGATATCCAGAATTCATTCGACTATTTCTTAAAGGAGAAAAATCACGGTCGTCCATTCATCTTGGCTGGATTCAGTCAGGGTGCTAAATCAGTGGTGGAACTTATCAAACAGATGCCAGACTCTATTGCCAACCGAATGGTCGCAGCTTATGTGATGGGCTATAAGGTGACTGCCGACGATACAGCAAGTTGCCACAACTTGCGTCCAGCTAAAGGTGCTCATGATACAGGCGTCACAATCTGTTACAACTCGGTGTCTGACGTTCAGTATATCAAACCTGTGCTTTGCAAAGACAATGTGTTCTGCATCAATCCCGTCAACTGGAAATGCGACGCTACTCCTGCAACTATTGCCGATAGCATAACCGTTACGCTTGATTCGGAGCATAAGGTCTTGGTTGTGAAAGGATTTGATGGTTCTGCCTATCCACGAATCTTAGATATGATCAACTGTGGTGATTATCATGGTGCTGAACCATATCTATATAAAGATTACATTGAGAAGAATATAAAAGAGAGAACAAAAGCATATTATCAGTCTCGTTAATTTTTTGTGATTTTGCATCAAATATGAAAAAGAAAATATTTGCTTTGGTTGTGGCATTGGTGCTGTTTATACCTATAAGTATGCAATGGCTTAATTATGTTAGAGACTCTTATAATCATTTCTTTTCAAATGAAAAACGTGGTATGAATTCTTTTGAAATGGAGGATACTGTTGCTGTCGCAAGTGAGAATAGAGAAGAAATAATAGAAATTGATATAGACGAAGAAATAGAGGAAGAAATAATAGAAAAGACAGAGAAAGAAATTAATGTTCCTACCTATACAAAAAAGAAAATCAAAGAAGATAAACCTGAAATTAAACAAGAGGAATCAACCGAACAACAGATAGAAAAGTCTGAAAATGAAGCAGACCATATGGAAGAATCCACACTGTTGAAATTTAAGGTTATGTCAGATTCTTCGGTTTGGGTTGTTTATGATGAATCGTATGCGGATTATAAAATAATAAGAATACCTGCAAAAACAGAAATAGATGGTAAAAGTTATACCATCGTCGGTATTGCAGACGGTACATTTGCTGATTGTGTCAGGTTGCAAAGCGTTGTTATTCCATCCAATGTTAAGCGTATTGGAAACAGGTCCTTTTATGGCTGTTTGTCATTAAGGAAGTGTTTTATTCACAATGGTGTAACTCATATCGGAGATAGTGCATTTGAAAAATGTAATATGATTAAAAGTGTTAACATTCCGTCGAGCGTGACTACAATTGGAAAAAATGCATTTAAATTCAAAGATCCTGTTCGAATGTTACGAGTTGATATTGATAACAAAAAAGATAATATCCAATGTGGAAAAGATGCTTTTGCCGGATGTTATGTGGTATATAAATAAATTGCTAATTTTGCAAAAAATGATAATTTTGTCTAATGATAAGTTGTATCTTAACGACTTGATCATTTAGTTAACGTAAAAGTCTATGAATATGGAAGATATAAGATGGATACAACGTTATTCAAATTATTGCAAGGCATTTGATAAATTGGAAGTGGCTGTCAATTTGCTTAAAAATGGGCAAAGCCAAGACGACGATGTTGTGGCTCTACTTAGGGAAGGATTAATCCAGAGGTTTGAATACACTCATGAATTGGCTTGGAATGTCATGAAAGATTATGCTGAATATCAAGGTCATGTTGACGTTAGAGGATCAAGAGATGCCATGCGAAAAGCCTTTGAAATGAATCTTATATCGGACAAAAGGTGGATGGAAAGTATTAAGGATAGGAACGAAACGTCTCACAATTATGACGAACAGGAATCTCTTAATATTTACAATGTAATTGTGGATGTATATTATCCTTTGTTTTGTCAATTCAAAGAAAAAATGGACGAAATAAAAGCACAACAATGAAGTACGGATTAGAGGAAGAGGAATGGAATAAATTGATTGGGGTTTTCTCACAATATAGTGAGATTGACTCAGTCAAACTATATGGTTCACGTGCCAAAGGAACGAATGATCCATTCTCAGATGTTGATATCACTCTTGCAGGGAAAAATTTGAACCGTCATATTTTGAATAGCGTTGCTTTACAAATTGATGATTTGCTTTTGCCATATCAATTTGATATATCTATTTTTGAAAATCTTAAAAATCAAGATCTTATTGATCATATAAATAGAGTAGGTGTGTATGTTTATAAGGCTTGATATATTAAATTCCCACATATGTTAAAAACGATTCTTGTTGCAGTTGCTTTTCTTGCCGTCGCCATTCTTTTACTTGGCGTCAAGATTTTCTTTTCTAAAGAGGGTAAGTTTCCTAATGGCCATGTGAGTGGCAATAAGGAGATGCGTAAACGTGGTGTGACGTGTGCGCAATCACAGGATCGTGCTGAACGTAGAAAGGAGAGGATTCAGTAGGTTGACGAAAACGAAAACGAAAACGAAAACCGATCCGCTCGCCCTTGCGGGCTCGCGTTTGTGGGCGGGGTTAGGGCGTTCCGCCCTTAACAATCCTCATTTTTGAATAATTTGTGGATAATTTATGCTCATTCATGTTTCTAATCCATTTGCGACAGCGAATATCTCCGTGCTCTCCGTGTCCTCCGTGGTTAATCTTTTATAATCTCCTGTAGCAATTGTTTGACCTCTGTCAATGAGTTGACATCGAAGATTTCAAATGCTGGTTTTCCTTTCTTTTCTCCCAATTTGCATCTCTCCACGTGGCTCTGCAAGTAGGCGAGTATCTTGCCGAAGATTTCACTCTGGAAATATTGGTCGGTCTTGTCTGTCGTGAAATATGCAGTGACGTGGTTGTTCTTGAATGTTAGTCGCTCAAAACCAAGATTGTTGGCTATGAATCGTATGCTGACGATTGCCATCAACTGTTTTGCTGGCTCTGGAATTTCTCCGAATCGGTCTTTTAGATTCTTGGCAAACTTAGCCAAACTCTCTTCTGTCTGTAGTGAATCCAATTCACGGTATAGCGACAATCGTTCGCTGACATTCTCCACGTAATCGTCTGGAATCAAAGCACATAGGTCGGTCTCGATTGTACAGTCGGTACGCAAAATCTCATTTGCATTATTGGCATTCGGATCATCTGCGAAGATTTCGTGGAATTCATTCTGACGCAATTCTTCCACAGCACTTGCAAGAATCTTCTTGTAAGTTTCGTAACCCAAGTCGGCGATGAATCCACTCTGTTCTTTACCAAGTAGATTTCCTGCTCCACGGATGTCAAGGTCACGCATGGCGATATTAAGTCCACTACCAAGCTCAGTATAGGTAGTGATGGCTTCCAATCGTTTGCGGCTCTCATCACTCAACGCCTCCATAGGTGGAGCCATCAAGTAACAGTATGCCTGGATATCCGAGCGTCCCACACGTCCTCTCAATTGGTGTAGATCACTCAATCCGAAATTCTGTGCGTTATTGATTATTATGGTGTTACAATTAGAAATGTCGATTCCACTCTCGATGATTGATGTACTTAGAAGCACATCGTATTCATGCTGAACGAAGTCGAGCATCGCGCTCTCGATCTCCTCTCCGCTCATTCGTCCGTGGGCGATAATCACACGTGCTGTTGGCACTCCGCTCACGATAAAATGCTTGATATTATCGAGGTCTTTGATGTTGTTATTTACGAAAAGCACCTGTCCACCACGGTTCAATTCGGCCTCAATGGCTTTTGAAACGATGGCTTTGTCGAATCGGCAAAGATGTGTCTCGACGGGATAACGTCCAGCGGGTGGGGTGTTGATGACGCTCAGGTCGCGCGCACCAAGTAGAGAGAACTGTAGTGTACGTGGGATAGGTGTGGCAGTCAGTGTAAGCGTATCCACGTTGACTTTCATCTCCTTGATTTTCTCCTTCGCTGTCACTCCGAATTTCTGCTCCTCGTCGATGATCAGCAGACCTAAATCGTGGAATTTCACACTCTTACCAATCAGTTTATGTGTGCCGACGACGATGTTTATATCTCCGTTCTCCAACTTCTTCAATACCTCTTTAGTCTCTGCAGATGAACGAGTACGGCTCAAATAATCCACTTTGACTGGAAGATCCTTTAGTCGACGTGAGAAGGTTTTGTAGTGCTGGAAAGCCAACACGGTTGTAGGCACCAACACAGCCACCTGCTTATTGTCGCATGCCGCTTTCAACGCAGCTCTGACAGCAATCTCTGTCTTTCCAAATCCCACGTCTCCACACACAAGTCGGTCCATCGGGCGTGCACTTTCCATGTCACGTTTGACATCGGCTGTGGCTTTTGCCTGATCTGGAGTGTCCTGGAATTCAAAGTTGGATTCAAGTTCAGCCTGCATGAAGGAATCTGGACTGAAACTGTAGCCTTGCTCCTTCTTTCGCATAGCGTAGAGAAGGATAAGGTCACGGGCGATATCCTTGAGTTTCTCTTTAGTCTTGAATTTGATGTTGCTCCACGTCGCACCACCTAACTTGCTGATTTTTATATTTTCCGAATCAGCACCACGGTATTTGGAAACCTTATGCAGTGAGTTGAGGCTCACCATAATGAGGCCGCCATCCTTGTAATTGATGCGGACCATTTCCTGCTCCACATTGCCATTTCGCTGCATGACAAGTCCACCGAACACACCGATTCCGAAGTCGTCGTGCACCACATAGTCGCCGATAGAGAGATTCTTCAACTCCTTGAGAGTCAACGCCTCTTTTCCACGTCGGCTATCCTTATTAGTAAGCTGATAGCGATGGTAACGACCGAAAATCTCGTGCTCCACGAGCAAAGTGACATTCTCGAATGAGAAACCAGAATGAAGTGTGCCGTTGATGAATTCATAACCGTCGACAATCTTCAAATCTTCGAGGATTGTCTCCAGACGCTCACGTTGACGAGCATTTTCAGTAGCGATAAGCACTGAGCCGCAAACCTCCTTCTGCTTCTTAATATAGTCAGCAAGAAGATTATAATTCTTTGCAAAGACGGGGGAAAGATTCGCGTCGGCAATGATACCGCTACGTCTTTCTCCGTGGATATTGATGCACTTCATCTTTTCGATCTTGGCGACGGCATCCTCCGCACCACGGTTTCCAAGAGTGCCGAGTACAAACTCATCGTTGTCCATCACCACAAGTGCATCTTTAGGCAGGTAGTCTATCAACGTATGCTTCTTCTCAGCACCGTCGGCATTCAACACATTTCCCACAATCACACACTCATCTATATTGTCGACGGAAAGCTGATTAGTAGTGTCGAAAGAACGGATTGAATCAACCTCGTCTCCAAAGAAATCAATACGATAAGGCAATTCAGAAGAATATGAGAAGACGTCGACGATACAACCACGTATAGCGAATTGACCGGGCTGATAAACAAATTCCTCACGAGTGAGACCAAGTTTGAAGAATTTCTCAGCCAGAGTATCCATGTCGTACTCACTGCCTTTCTTTATGGAGATAGTTTCGCTCTTCAATTTCGTCGGGCTCACCACAGAAGCCGAAAGCGACTCTGGGTAGGCGATAATCATAAGGTTGTCCACTTTGCCGATAGCCTCCAATGCACGTGTACGCATGATGGTGCGGCCATCGTCGTCGAGCTGCTTACCGTCGAGCGAAGGAAAGAAAACAATTGAGCCATCTGCCAATTCTGGATTGGTATTCAACAGATTACGTGCATCTTGGTAGAGATAACCAGCGGTGTCCTCATTCTGGCAAATACGTAGGCATACATTGCTATGTTGGGCAACGTAAAGTGAAACTGCAGCACGCAGAGAACAGTTTGGCAGATAAACGTCTGTCTTAGATTTTTTCCCGTCTAAGAAAGCCTTGATCTCGGAGGCCAGTTTAGACGACTCAACGATTGATGAAATTTTAGATATCTTCTCCATATCTTACAAAAATAGGAAATATAACCCAATTAATGTAATATGCTGTTTTTTATTTTTTATTGAAGACATGAAGTTTTACCTCGTTACGATTGGAATTGTACGGATATTCATTGGAAAATCACTAAAATTCCTAAAAATCATGATGATTCCGAGTAAAATAAGTGTGCTTTTTCTTATTTCCCATTTAAATGTTTTGAAATTGTTATACAAAACTTTAGTTTTGTGATGTCGAAAGACCGTCAGGGAAACGTCACCCTTGTTAGAGATATGCTCACTTTGACCAGTCTCGATATAGCACTCTTTTTGAGTGCTATTTTTTATTGAATAATTTCAAAAAATCGGATATGAATTTTTTTGATCTTACCCAAGTGTTCCGATAAATAGACAAACTAACTTTCTTTTTGTATATAAGCACCTCTTGAGCTTTTTCGTTATTCTTAAAATAAGAGTTGATATCTTTAGCTAACTGACGTTTGTCGTAATTTGTGTCAAGGATTAAAAGAGCTCTTCTTGTTTGTCGAGATGAGTCAATTAAGTCTTCTGCTACAGACGATTTGCCTGTAATTACTTTCATGTCATACAATAGCAAATTACCATCTTTCTTAAAAATGAAATCGGCAGAAGGAATCTTTCGAGAGTTGGGCAATATCCAAACCTCATTTCCAAATTCTACAGCTTTCAATGCTCCCATTTTAAGATTATTAATGTCATGCTCTGAGAATGCTGATTTTGCAATGTGGATCTTTGGACAATCCTCATGATCTACATAAACAATTCCATTTATGCATGCTTCTAATCTCTTCTTTAATTCAGCACCGGTATAGTCTACCAAATCCTTCATTAATTCCTCAGTAGATTTCTTTTGCGATTCCAAATCTTCTATTTGTTTTGTAATTCTCTGATCACATTTTTTTGACATTACACAGTTAAAACAGTTTCCTATAATTTCTGATCTTGAAGCGTCTTTTGCTGTATTGTCTCCCTTCACCCCATGCACCTTTCCGTCCGAATTCAAACGGCAAGTCGCACACTTGTTAGGGAAATGCGGATGATCCTGAGAGAATATCTGTTTTGTCTTGGCTGGGTTGCCACGCAGCCCCGCCTCTGGTTCGGGCATATCCGCTGAGTCGGGCATATCTTCAGGAGCGGTCGGCTCTGCATCAGTCTGCTCAAGCCAACACTTGCAGTTCCACTGATCACCAGGGCGGTGCTTGTTCCAGAACTTGTCATTGATTGGGAGTGTCAAGCCTTGTCTCCAAAAGACTGCGTGTTCTTCTCTTGGATTTGCCGATGTTGTAGGCATCCAACGAAGGTTTGGCAGCACATCTGCGTCACGTTGGAACATCTTCCAATCTGCACCCATCTGAGCACGCAGAACGGCCGTGTCATACTCGGTGCGCAACCACGCCTTGTTGTAGTGGTTGTTGATTGCCTGAGTGTCCTTCTTGAACTGCTCAAAGCTCTTGAGGTTTTCGTCGCTGTCCACCATTGCCTCAGTCAGCAACGCACACTGGTTGGCGGATCGGTGGAGCGAGAACACGGAGAGCACGGAGGTTCGCTCCATCTGTAGACTGATATCTAACTCTTTTTCTCAAAAATAGGACGTGGTCTATCTCTGAGAGCTCTCAGTCTCTGTGGTTGATTTATATGCGCTCGCCTTCGGCTCGCGCTTGTGGTGGGCAAGGGCGTTCCGCCCTTTGCAATCCTCAAAATGACGGTCATAAACTACAAATTAGCCACATAAAGGTTGAATTTGTTTAGCAACAACCTCTGCCAAAACCTATCACAAACATCAATAATTTTCATAAATTTTCGCTAATTCATTTTGATGTAATGGTTTGAGAATATTTTATGATAAAAAAAGGGTAGGAATTGATATTTGCATTAAAATTTGATTAATTTCGCATCGTAAATAAAAGGAATTTTATGACTAATCATTTACGCAGAAGCCACGCGAAGGCTGAGGTTGATAGAGTTAGAGTAGGCATACAATTAACTGCAGAGGTAAGAGTAAGATTCTCTGGAGATTACGTTTGCAAAATCTATCTGGGAGATGAAGTTATTGAGCAATCAACAGTTACTTCAAAGGAAAGAGCAATCGCCATCGCTGATTTAAAATTCGGCGACAGGATGGAGTTTGTGCCTTCTGACGAGAAGAATTGTTATTTTGAGCTTCAGAATGTGCAGATCGGAACAGATTTTCACTGGCAGGAGCAATATACTTTGTCGTACCGTGGTATACTTGTGATTTGTGCTAAGGAGGATAGAAAAGTTCAGATTATCAACAACTTGGATATAGAAGAGTACATCCGTTCTGTGATTGGTTCAGAGATGGCTCCTACATGTCCGCTTGAATTATTGAAGGCACACGCTATCATCTCACGTACATGGCTTGTTTCTCAGCTTCAGAGAAAAGCAAGAAGTCAGCATCCTTTTTATAAGAAAGCAAAATTTTCTGTTTACAACGACGAGATGATCCAGATCTGGGATGTCATGGGACATAACGACTTTGATGTCTGCTCAGACGACCATTGTCAGCGTTACCAGGGATTGAATCCAGATAATAATGTCGACGAGGCAATCAACGAGACAGCCGGAATGATCCTAAAGAGTGGAGGAGAGGTGTGTGATGCACGATTCTCTAAATGCTGTGGTGGAATCTCGGAGAAGTTCTCAACTTGCTGGACAGACGAAGATTACGCATATCTAGTGCCAGTAAGAGATAATGTCGAAGCTGAAAAAGATATCAATTATACAGGCGACGCAATGAGTTTGAAGGATTGGGTTAAGAATCCTCCAACAGACGTCTATTGTGCAACAAAAGACTACTCAATCTTGAGTCGTGTGCTAAAGGCATACGATCAGAAGACAACTGAGGATATGTTCCGTTGGAGTGTCAAGTACACACGTGAGGAATTGACACAGTTGATCAAGGAGAAGATTGGTGTCGACGTGGGTAAGGTAGTAGAGTTGAAACCGGTTGCGATGGGAAAATCAGGACGAATCTCACGATTGGATATCATCGGAACACAGGGCAACAAGGTGATTGGTAAGGAGTTGTTGATCAGAAAGGCATTGTCGAAGACACACTTGTTGAGTTCAGCATTCTTCGTAGAGAAGAGTTTTGATGGTCAGACAGAATACTTCACATTGTACGGAGCAGGATGGGGTCACGGAGTTGGACTATGTCAGGTGGGAGCCGCTGTAATGGCGGAGAAAGGATTCTCATACACTGAGATCTTGAACCACTACTATCCAAATTCGGAGATACAGTTGATTCGTAAATAATTCGTAATTCGTAATTAAGGATTTGAAATACAATATTGTAGAGACGGGGCATGCCCCGTCTCTACGAATTCTTAATTCTTAATTATTTTCAAAACGCTTCCATCACTCATTTTTACGAGGTTTAAACCTTTCTGTGGCGATGAAAGACGTGCACCTGAGATAGAGTAGTACTCAACCGGATAAATGTCTCCAGATGCGATTTCTGGCACATTTGTCTCGCCTCCATAGTTTTCGTTTTCGTTATCGTTTTCGTTATCGTTTTCGTTTTCGTTAAATTCATATCCCGTGCGTGATGATGAGATATGGATGTTGAATACGAATGTCGCTACCGCAGTTTCATTTCCTTTCTTGTATTTGATTGCCTGGCGGATGGTGTAGTTGTCGCCATCTTTTGTTTTGCCTGGATATTGTCCAAGTGAGAACGATAATGAGTTGGCGTCAAACTCGCTGAAAACGAATCCTGAAGCGTATGCACTACGGTTGCCTGAGGCATCAAACCAATGTCCGTAGCCGTTGGCTGTCGACGCTGCGTTGTTGATGGCTCCGTTGGCATCCACTGCGTAGAACATCGCTTTCCCGTCGGCTGGTCCTGCATTATTCCACTCTGTCATTAGTCCACCTACCGATGCCGCTTGCATCTGAAATGCTGTGCCAAGTAGTGATGCCGCTGCACCGTCGACTTTAATATTTGTGCCTACATAGACGCTCGATGAAGCAGGGAAGTAGACGTCGTAATTGATTGTTACATCACTAATTGGACCATTGTTGATATTGGCTGCACCGAAGATGTTAGTGTTGGTAAACTCAACAGTGTATGGCCACTGATCATCGTTGGTGATCTCTGTATCCCACTTGTGCTGGATATACTCTGTTGGCGATGGTGAGACAACTAAGAATAGTCGTTTTGTTCCTTCTGGCACCACGCAACTAACTTTGCAGCTAACCTCAGCATTGGCATCAGAACCAGTACAATACACCTTCTCATCATATAAATATTGGCGTGAACCGTCGTTCATTAAAGCCACATAACCAAGATGGAATCCACGTTTTGAATAGTTGGAGATGGTGTTGTAAGTATTTGTGTTGACGGTAGTGAACTTCTCTCCATCGAAATACTGTTTAGAATCACCCTGCGGTAGAGCGGCTCCGTTTGCCAACGATGTGAAATCAGTAGTGATCTCTGTTCCTGCCTTTGGCACATTAAGAGGGATGATGTTGAATCCCGTCGACTGAGGACAAC
Source organism: Paludibacteraceae bacterium (assembly GCA_045641065.1). GTDB lineage: Bacteria > Bacteroidota > Bacteroidia > Bacteroidales > Paludibacteraceae > UBA1723. The sequence continues at coordinate 19,154 of JAZUGF010000002.1, forward strand.
TGCTATAAGTCACCTGATGCTTTGTGCCGCCAAGTGAAACGTAGTCGAAACGAAGAGAATTATAGTATTTGTCTGCCTCCTCACGTGCCACATCCAAATCCACCGTCGCCATCTTCATAGCGTATTGGAAATACTCAAGGTAGAGAGCATTCGCGTCGATACCCTGCAAACTCATGTAAGATTGATTTGGATCGACACCCTTGCCATTATTATGTCTCCATAATTTTCCAATGATGTCAATACCATAATTTTCAGCAAGATAGTAATGCCACCAATACGACTGATATCTATGCCACTCATGAGTCATGGCGTAGTTGTGAGTGTTCTTGAAGAGATTCCAACTCTGATCCCACTTAAGTTCTGGATAGGATTGGTTTGCCTGCCACTGTGCTGTCTGCTCCCAGAAAGTAGAACCGCTTCCGATGGCTGTACGGAAACCAGCATAGCCTTTCAAATCCGAGTAAACTTGATATTGGAATGAGTGGCCAACCTCATGAGCGACAGAGTGCCCAACAGGCTTGCTTGTGCTTGGACTCAACCATAATGCTCCAATAGTGTCGTCGTAGCCACCACCGTAGCAAACCCATTCAGTGGTGTAGTTGAGAAGAATCATCATCTTGTACTTTGAGACGTTGGAATTACCCTCGTCGCAGAAAGCGAGTTTGCCGACATTCATCGCATAGAAGCCCTCCGCTTTGGCAAGAAGATCGTCAATATCAACACGATAAGTAGAAGCCGCGTTGGTCGGATTTGTGTTGCCATACTTGTTATCCCAATAGACAATGTAGTTGGCAGTCTCTTTAGAACGAGATTTTGACCAAGTGTACTGATTGTTGGGGTCATTCTCGCTGTAGATCAGCGTGTCTGTACGGTTCTGCCATTCACGAGGAATGTAGAGACTCTTCTCCGCATAGGAATTCATTGTCACAGATGACAATGCTAGAAGTGTTAGATAAAGTTTTTTCATTGTATATGTTTAATGAGTTGTAGTGGTAATCCCTTGTGGTTACCCATCATCCTTTTGATATTGCAAATTTAGGAAAATATCTCATTAGACATAATCAAAATCAATAAATTAGCATTTAAGCTATGATGTTTGGTATTTTTGTTCAATATAGACGCAATGGCTTTCAACTCTTTGGTTTTATCATGAACTGCATTTGTGGCTTTTTGAACAGTTTGACTATGAAATATTCTGCAATGATCATTGTTGCAAACAGACCTAAAATGCTCAATCTGCTGTCAATATTGAAGGGTTCAGTCACGATATAGTAGATATCAATAACAAGAAAATGAGTGGCGTAGATAATCATTGAGTTTTTGCCGACCCAAGTCAATATTTTTGATTTGTAAGGGATTTTCTCAAAAATAGTATTGAATGTGATACAACCAGCGATTGAGAATACAAACCAGAGTAGGTAATCACCTTTCATTAAGGTATTAGGGAACATATCAACGTAAGATACTCCTAATATGGCAAACAGAAGATATACCACAATAGAAATTATCCAAACGAAAGGAAGATTCTGCTTGTCTCGCAATATATAGCCTAACGAATAAAATACTAAACCAGTGCTTACATTACCGAAATATCGTGGTAATGGATTGTCGTTTATGTACAAAAGATAAGCTACGATAAAGGCAGGAATAGCAACAACAAAAGGATATTTTGTGTTGTTTTCTGCAAACGAAAAAATGACTCTTACAAGGAAGAATGTGAGTAAAAACCAAAGTGGTAAATTTCCAGGTAATGCTCCTTTTTCAAAGAGTTCTTTAACTGGATCTATTGTGTAGTGTGTCCAATCATAATCTCCTTTCAATAGTATCGAGATGAAGTATAATATGCATCCGACAATTGAGAAAGTAACGTATGGATACAAGAGTTTTTTTGCCGATTTTTGGACGCAATCCTTTACACTTTCGTGCTTAAAAAACATGCCAGATTTGAAGAAAAACCATGGCATGAAAAAGCTTAGATAAATCTGGAATGGAAATGAATAACAATGTAGCAAGATCATGTCAAGAATCATGATTCCCGCAAATGCATCAATGCCTGTCATTCTTAGTGGGGCATTGTTTTCAGTTTTATTCATATGTCTTGAGATTGTATTTGGACTAATTTTATATTCAATTTTAAGCTTCCAACAAGTAATGCTCAGCATCTAGTGCCGCTTTACAACCGCTTGCTGCAGCTGTGATTGCTTGGCGGTAGCGTGGATCACAAACGTCGCCTGCAGCAAACACACCTTCAATATTTGTATGCGAAGTGCCATTGTTAGTTACTATGTAACCTACTTCGTCGGTTTTTATGACATCTTTCACCAAATCTGAGTTTGGATGATGACCGATTGCGATGAATATTCCGTTGACGTCGATGCTCTTTGTTGAGTTGTCTTTGTTGCATACAAGATTAGCTTTCTCAACCTTACCGTCGCCCTCAATTCCGATCAATTCGTGATTGAAAAGAACCTCAATATTCTCTTGCGACGCTACTCGTTCCGTCATAACTTTGCTGGCTCTGAAGTAGTCTTTTCTCACTGCCATGTAGACCTTCTGACAAAGGCCTGCAAGATACAATGCGTCGGCACAAGCAGTGTCTCCAGCACCTACTACCAATACTGTTTTTTTACGGAAGAAGAAGCCATCACAAGTGGCACAGGCAGATACTCCCATACCTGCATATTTTCTCTCGTCATCGATGCCGAGATGTTTGGCACTTGCACCTGTTGCGATGATCACTGTGTCTGCTTCAATCTCAATTTCATCATCAACAATGACACTCTTTTTCTTGCCTTCAAGGCTAACTTTTGTGACGAATCCAGAGCGTATGTCAGCACCGAATTTCAAGGCCTGATTACGCATATCTTCCATCATATCATAGCCACCAACTCCCTCTGGATAACCAGGGAAATTCTCAACTGTTGTTGTCTGAGTCAACTGTCCGCCAGGAAGCAAACCTTCAATTAGAATTGGTTTTAGATTAGCTCTTGACGCATAAATTGCTGCTGTGTAACCAGCAGGACCAGATCCGATAATCAGGCATTTTGTAGTCTCTTTCATCGTTATTAATTATTATCTTAGATCAACAATTTCAATATCTTTTCTCGACAAATCAAATGCAAATTGACGGTCTTCAATAGCCATCTCTGCGTAGTTGTCAACTGTGATTGTAGTGTTGACACCGTTTTTGCCCTGAAGCTTGATAGCATGAGGTTGCATAGAAGATTTGTCTACTGAAATTGATAGACGAGCGTACGGACTCTTTCTATCTTCTGGATACAATTCCACAATCTCAACAGCCTTTCCGTTGTCGGTAGTCTCACCGATGTGAAGCATCTTATATCCTGATTTGTAAGATGTTAAGACAAGGATTGGGTTGATTTTCTTCACCTCCTCTTTGCCAGGCTCACTCACAGTAACCTCGGCTGATTCAGGCATGTAGACATACTCAGTTTTGCCATCAAAATAGGTATCGACGCCAGCTACAGATAATTTGAATTTCTCACCTTTAAGAAGAAGGTAGCCTTTCAAATCTTGTTTCTTTCCACTTTGTGTATTCTCAACTTTGCAAGAGAAATCAATTTTTGAGCTCTTGTTTGATTTGTTGAAAGATGTTGTTGCCTTGTCAAGCAATGCCATGGCTTTCGGATCAACTGCATCCTGTGAGAATGCGATTGAGTTGAGCATACATAATATGAATGCGATTATAATATTTTTTGCTTTCATGTTCAAATAATTAAATTATCAATAATTGTCTTAAAAAGTCATGGGGTTTCATAAAGAACTCTAATATTTTGAAGTAAACGTTTTTTGCGCTCGCCTTCGGCTCGCGCTATTGGAAGGGGTAAGGGCGTTCCGCCCTTTGCAAACCTCATGTTTACTTTCTTGACAAAGAGTCATTTTTTAATTCAGGTCAAAGATAAGAATTTTTGATGACGTAATGAATATGAAGATTCATAAATAGAGATAATAAGAGTTAATAAAACTAAAAAATATGTGGTCAACGATGCACAAAATGATTTTCACGCGATTCTCAGCGAGTTAAATATGGATATAATTGGAGCTAATATACTGATTTGTAATAAATTATTATAGAATATTCATAATTGAGGATTTTAACGAAATAGCTAAAAAGAGTCTCAAAACTCTAAATTTCTGATTATTTTCTAAATTTTCATGAAGTTCTGCTTTATTTTGGCATATGTTAAAACGAACTTTGTATTGTCAAAAGGAAAATGGTACAAAATTGAAAATTTGATCCTTCTGACGTGCTGATGTTTTTTTTGAAAGTAGGGGCAGGTTTCAAACCTGCCCGAAACTACAAGAATTTTCACATACGGAAAAATTTAACAAAAAAATCAGTGGAGTAGGAGAGTGACTAAAATTTACAAATGTATTAAAATTTAATTGCAAACTGAAGTATCAACAAAAGTAACCGTATATAAAAAGATATATGCAAGAACAGTATTGAATTTAAGAAAATAAACGAAAAAACAAGCAAAAACAAAAGTAAAATTAACTTAGTTATTTAATGATATTTTTATTGTATTATATTGAAACTTAGTGCTTTGTATAATGTAATTTAATGTTAT
>JAZUGF010000003.1:0-10855 GCA_045641065.1 Paludibacteraceae bacterium
AAGTATTTGATTTCTATAAAGATACAAAATCTTTATGAAAACACAAAGCCCCAGCTTGAGAAAGTCGGGGCTTTTTTGATTTTTTTTCGTTGATTTTTAAATACGAAAAGAGGGCATATCAATTTTGATACACCCTCTTTGATCTTAAAACACTTTAATATTCGAATGTCTTTAGATAAAATGCCATCAAATAGTTTTTTCTATAAGCCATTGATGTAAGTAATCAATTCTGGTGCATGTTTGACCAACGCATTATGCCATGCTAATTGATTACTTTTACTTCTCATAGTAGGTAAAGATGGATGTGGAATGCCTATGAACCTAACTCCACGATCTATTATTTCGCGCATTTTGAATTTTCCTACAAAATCTATGTATTGACATTCAATAGCATCTTCTCCTAATTTCTTTTTAGAAGCCAGGTAATTTGCATTTTTCATGGCATTACTGCCTAAGAATAATACAATATCTGGAGAAAGAATTTCAATCGTCTTATAAAGAGCATGCAATCCGTTAACAAACTGATCCTTTGATCGAGAATGCTCTTTTGAGTTAGATATTACTTCCTGAATCACTTCTGTAAATGCAACACCATTCCAAAACTTATCTCTAGACAAGCTAGGATTTGACAATGTCAAAATGTTCTTAGTGTTTTTAGGGAAGACTGCGTTTCCTCCACCTTCACCTTCTGCCCAATACAAAACATTACATTCCCTTACATAATTAGGATTGGAACTGATGAAGTCTTTAGTCTCCCATGGCACTGATCCCTCATACACACTTTCTCCAACCAACAGAATCTTACAAGAAGCACTTTCATAATTGTCTCCAATCCATGGAATCCATCTAAGTTCTGAAATCTCAGAAAACTTAGCATCAAAACTTTTATTCATACTTTTGATTTTTGATTAATAAATTTTACCGTTAAGGCTTTTGGAGGTTTTTTCCAAAAAGTCTATAAGAAACACAAAATTGTATTCTCTTCTCAATTAAAATGTATTCTTTCTCTGATGCTTAACAATGTTTAAGATTAAAATTTTTCGCTTAATTTTTTACGCTCGTCCTACGGACTCGCGTTGGAGGAGGGGCAAGGGCGTTCCGCCCTTTGCAATCCTCATTTTGGACAACTATATAGTCTCCTAATTTTTCCATCTTCCGAAATCTCCAAAACGATTTCTTCATTCCAACACTGCAAAAATCGCACCCGGAAGAAAAATTTCTTCCCCTTTCGCTGAGCTATTTTCATTAGATAAATAATGGCATAAATTAAAAAAATCCCCCATTTGAAAATAACATTCTAAAAAAGTCGTTATTTTTGTAGGAAAGTAATGAAATTCATAAATTAGAAAAATTATGGCTGATACACTTGATTGGTCAAATTTGGGATTTGGCTATAGAAAGACAGATTATAATGTTCGTTGCTATTGGAGAGATGGCAAGTGGGGCGAGATCGAAGTTAGCTCAGAGGAGACATTGAACATCCACATGGCTGCAACTTGTCTACACTACGGACAGGAGGCATTCGAAGGTTTGAAGGCTTACAGATGTAAAGACGGTAAGATCCGCGTCTTCCGCCCACAGGCAAACGCAGAGCGTCTACAGCACACATGTCAGGGTATTTTGATGCCTGAGCTTCCTACTGAGAAGTTCATCGAGATGGTGAAGAAGGTTGTTAAGCTTAACGAGCGTTTCATTCCACCTTACGAGAGCGGTGCTTCATTGTATATCCGTCCTTTGTTTATCGGTATCGGCGCACAGGTAGGTGTTCGCCCTTCTACAGAATACCTATGTATGATGTTCGTGACTCCAGTAGGTCCATACTTCAAGGGTGGTTTCGCTACAACTCCATACGTTGTTACTCGTAAGTACGACCGTTCAGCTCCTCTTGGAACAGGTATCTACAAGGTAGGTGGTAACTACGCTGCCAGCCTTTTGGCTAACAAGAGCGCCCACGATCTAGGTTACTCATGTGAGTTCTATCTTGACGCTAAGGAGAAGAAGTACATCGATGAGGCTGGTGCAGCAAACTTCTTCGGAATCAAGAACAACACATATATCACTCCAAAGTCGACTTCAATCCTTCCATCTATCACAAACAACAGTTTGATGCAGATCGCTCGTGATCTTGGTTTGAAGGTTGAGCAGAGAGCAATTCCTATCGAGGAGCTTGAGACAATGGAAGAGGCTGGAGCATGTGGTACAGCTGCCGTTATCAGCCCTATCTCACGTATTGATGATCCAGACGCTGGCAAGAGCTACGTCATCGCTAAGAACGGCACACCTGGACCAATCAGCGAGAAGCTTTACAAGACTATCCGTGGTATCCAGTACGGAGAGATCGAGGACAAGCACGGTTGGGTAATGATCGTTGAATAATTCGATCACACGTAGAGACGCACGGACGTGCGTGTCACAATCAATATCCGTGTCGTAACGGACGTGTCACAATCAATATCCGTGTCAGAATCGACGTGAATGACATAATAATTTATAGGGGTAAGTTTTAATAAACTGCCCCTATTTTGTTTCAAAAGACAAAAAATAATTTGCGATTAATTAAATTCATTGTAAATTTGTAATCATAACAAATTACCGTCATGAGAGTTGAAGATTACATATTGAAATTTGGAATTAAGCCATCAGTACAGAGAGTGGCAGTAATGAGGTATTTGTTGACTCACAAAACCCATCCTACAGTGGAGGAGATCTATGAGGCTCTTCATGAGGAGATATCCACACTTTCCAAAACTACAATTTACAACACTCTAAAATTATTTGTAGAGAATGGTGCTGCACTTCAATTAAACATTGAAGACAAATGTGTGCATTTCGACGGAGATATCTCCGCCCATGCTCATTTTCTATGTGACAGATGTGGAACTATCTATGATATCTTCCCGTCGAAGCTTCCGATTATTGAAGACGTTGCAGCGATCCAATTCGGTGGACATAATGTGCAGAACGTGCAGCTTAATCTCACAGGAGTGTGTGAGAAGTGCATGAAGAAGCTGAAAACAAAAGAATCAAAACAAACAGTATGATAAATATGATGAATGTTTCTGAAAAGATCAAGTACGTCGGAGTTGACGACTTGGATATCGACTTGTTTGAAAGTCAGTATGTGGTGCCAGAAGGCATTTCTTATAATTCATACGTCATTCTTGACGAGAAGACAGCCGTTATGGATACTGTCGACGCGAGAAAGACAGACGAGTGGATCAACAATGTGAAGGCGGTGTTGGGAGGCAAAAACCTTGATTATATCGTTTGCCAACACATGGAGCCAGACCACGCAGGCTCGATGATGAAAGCGTTGGAGGTTTTCCCAACTGCTAAGATCGTCGGCAACGCAAAGACATTCGCCTACATGACTCAGTTTTTTGATGTCAATCTAGAAGGAAGAAAGGTAGAGGTGAAAGACGGTGAGTCGTTGAGTCTTGGTGAGCATAACCTTACTTTCGTATTCGCTCCGATGGTTCACTGGCCAGAGGTGATGGTGTCATACGAAAGCAGCGAGAAGGTATTGTTTGCTGCAGACGGATTCGGAAAATTTGGTGCAATCTCCAAATATGATGGTGATTGGGCATGTGAGGCTCGACGCTACTATTTCAATATCTGCGGAAAGTACGGAGTGCAGGTTCAGGCGTTGTTGAAGAAAGCGGCGTCGCTTGACATCAAGACTATCGCCCCACTTCACGGACCAGTGTTAAAGGAAAATCTTGGCTACTACATTGATCTTTACAACACATGGAGTTCATACGGTGTGGAGAGCGACGGTGTGTTGGTAGCATACGCGTCGATCCACGGCAATACAAAGAGAGCCGCAGAGAAGATCGCGTCGATCCTTGAGAAAGAGGGAGCAAAGAAGGTTGTTGTGAGCGATTTGAGCCGCGACGACGAAGCAGAAGTCATCGAAGACGCATTCAGATACGGCAGAATGATCATTGCAGCTCCTACATACGACGGTGGACTATTCCCTCCGATGGAGAGTTTCTTGTCTCACCTAAAGAGCAAGAATTTCCAGAAGCGTACCGTCGGCATTATCGAGAACGGAACATGGGCTCCAGTGTCAGGCAAATTCATGAGAGAGAAACTTGAGTCGATGAAGGATATCAAGATTTGCGACACAATGGTGACAATCAAGTCGGCATTGAAAGCAGATCAGGAGGCCTCATTAGTTGCATTGGCAAAAGAGGTGTTGGCGTAACGACCGTCAAGGTCAACGTCAGCGTTAACGTTGAATATAAAAACCAAAAAACTAAAACTATATTATTATGGCAAAGTTCATTTGTACAGTATGTGGTTACGTCCACGAAGGAGATAGCGCACCAGAGAAGTGTCCACAGTGTAAGGTTCCAGCAAGCAAGTTCAAGGAGCTTGATGAGTCAGCACCAGTCAACTACGCTACAGAGCACGAGATTGGTGTGGCAAAGGGATGTGATCCAGAGATGATCAAGGATCTTAACGCACACTTCAACGGTGAGTGTTCAGAGGTTGGTATGTACTTGGCAATGAGCCGTCAGGCTGATCGTGAGGGTTACCCTGAGATCGCAGAGGCATTCAAGCGTTACGCATTCGAGGAGGCAGAGCACGCTGCTAAGTTTGCAGAGCTTCTTGGTGATGTAGTTTGGGACACAAAGACTAACCTTGAGAAGAGAATGAACGCTGAGGCTGGAGCTTGCGAGGATAAGTTCCGTATCGCAAAGAACGCAAAGGCTCAGAATCTTGACGCTATCCACGACACTGTTCATGAGATGGCTAAGGATGAGGCTCGTCACGGACAGGGCTTCCGCGGTCTATACAACAGATACTTCGGAAAGTAAATGACGAAAACGAAGACGAAGACGAAAACGAAGACGAAAACGAAAAACTGGGAGATGGCATTACGATGTCGTCTCCTTTTTTTTGTTTCGTGTCGTAAGTTATAACTCACGACACGAAACATCGCTCATTTTCATTCAAAATGTGCAAAGGAGAAAATTTGAACAATTTAGGCGAAATTTTGAAAACCGCACAAACGCAAAAAAAGTGTGCAATAGTTTTCTGCACAAACAATTTTCAAGTGTGCAAAGCATTGAAAAAAACTGAAAAATGCACCGTCTGACCCCTGAAAAAAATCATCAAAACGCTTTTTTTCTAAATCCGAAAAAGTAAGTTTGCAATGCCTTCGATAGAGGGGAAAACTGAAATTTAATCAAGAAAAACTGAATAATGCCATTTAGGCGAAAATTTGAACAATCGGTCTAATTTGGCATAAATAAAAAACAAATATGGGTCTAATAAACGAAAAGATCAAGCAGTTCAGAGAGCAGAAAAATCTGAGCATTGAGGAGTTGGCGGAGAGAAGTGGCGTTGCGGCAGATATGCTTTCTGCAATTGAAAATGGAAATGAAATGCCTTCATCAGCAGTCATCATTAAGGTGTCGAGAGCATTAGGTTTGCGTGTCGACACATTGTTGGAGGTAGACAACGTTGCAGGCCCAGTGTTGACTAAGGCAGGAGAAGTTCACAATTCAACAAACTTCAGCAATGGAAAAGTATCACATCCTGATTTTGCAAACTACAGTTCACTTACTCACGGTAAGAGCAACTGCAGAATCAATCCATTCATTGTAGATATCAAGGACTCAGACAATAAAATGTCGAGCCACGAGGGAGAGGAGCTAATATATGTGATCGAGGGAAGTGCAGAGGTTGTATATGGCAATCAGACTTACTCTTTGGAGAAGGGAGACAGCCTTTACTTCGATTCTGTAGTGTCACACTGCGTTAAGGCTAAGAAGGGTGGCACAGTGAAACTATTAGCAGTGTTGTACTCTCCAATCGACTAATATCATGGCATCTATTCTTTCAAACAATACTATTCCTGATTGGTTGGAAAAATGGGCGGCAGAGACTCCGAATAAGGAGTGTATCGTCTACTCTGACAGAGATTTCCGCCTAACATGGAAAGAGACAGATACTCGCGTCAACAATATGGCGAAGGGTATGTTGGCAGTAGGCATCAAGCCTGGCGATCATGTTGGTATCTGGGCGACAAACGTTCCTGACTGGCTTATCGTTCTTTACGCTTGTGCCAAGATTGGTGCTATCGCTGTAACAGTTAACACAAACTACAAGCAGAACGAGCTTGAATATCTTTGCCAGAACGCCGATCTAAATGCGTTATTTATTATTGACGGAACTTGGGAGTCAGACTTCGTGGAGATGACTTACACAATGTTGCCTGAGTTGAAAACATCGCAGAGAGGCCATCTAAACAATGAGAAACTGCCTCTATTGAAGACGGTGGTATATATCGGCTCTGAGAAGCATCGTGGAATGTACAACACTCAGGAGTTGCTACTTTTGGGTGAGATGTCAGCCGACGATGATCTAAAGGCTGCTCGTGCAAATGTTAAGTGCCACGACGTCGTGAATATGCAGTATACTTCCGGAACAACTGGTTTCCCTAAGGGTGTGATGCTAACTCACCATAATATCACAAATAACGGTTACGCTACAGGTCTTCAGATGGAATTCACACAGAACGATAAACTTTGTACTTGTGTGCCACTATTCCACTGCTTCGGAGTCGTGCTTGCCACAATGGCTTGCTTGACTCACGGATCTACGATGGTAATGGTGGAGAAATTCGATCCATTGGTTGTACTTGCGTCGGTACATAAGGAGCGTTGTACAATCCTTTATGGAGTGCCAACAATGTTTATCGCAGAGCTTAACCACCCAATGTTCAGTATGTTCGACCTAACAAGCCTACGTACAGGAATCATGGCTGGAGCTCTTTGCCCAGTGGAGTTGATGAAACGTGTGGAGAAGGACATGTACATGAAGATGACATCGGTTTATGGACTTACTGAGACATCTCCAGGAATGTCTCATACAAATATCAACGACCCATTCGAGAAGCGTTGCACTACAGTAGGCGTCGACTATCCAGAGGTTGTGGTTAAGGTTATTAACCCAGAGACTGGTAAGGAGTGTGCAGTAGGAGAGCAGGGTGAGATGTGTTGTAAGGGCTACAACTTGATGAAGGGTTACTACAAGAATGAGGAGGCCACAAACGAGACAATCGACGCTAACGGATTCCTTCACTCAGGTGACTTGGGTATCAAGGATGAGGACGGATACTACCGTATCACAGGCCGTATCAAGGATATGATCATTCGTGGAGGAGAGAACATCTATCCACGCGAAATAGAGGAATACTTATTGAGTATGCCAGGCATCAGAGATGTGCAGGTAGCAGGTATTCCAAGCAAGAAGTATGGCGAGCAGGTCGGAGCTTTCATTATCAAGCACGACGGTGCCGACATCAAGGAAGAAGACGTTGTGGATTACTGCAAGGGTAAGATCGCAAGATTTAAGATCCCTAAATACGTATTCTTCATCGACCAATTCCCACTAACAGGTTCAGGCAAAATCCAGAAGTTCAAACTTGGAGGCATTGGACTTGAGCTTTGCAAGCAGCAAGGAATTGAGGTCATCTAAACAAGATTTCTTATTCAACTTTGTCTTGGCCGTGTATGGAGTGATTCCATGCACGGCTAATTTTATAATACAATCAATATTTAATTTTAAAATTTAATAAATTTTACCTATTTTTGAAGAATAGGACTAATTTGTCAATAATGGGAAAAATTTTATTATCAATTGCGACTATTTTAGTGTCGCTTTCATCATTTGCACAGACACCTGCAGAGCAGACAGGGTTAGGTTTTGTATACGACGAGTATTCTAAGACAGCAAAAGTATATAAGGGATCTGCGAATAAAAGTGTTGTCAATATTCCAGCAGTCGTAGTCAAAGACGGCAAAGAGTATACAGTAACGTCGATTGGTATGTCCTCGTTTGAAATGAGCAAAGCCAAGAAAATAGTGCTTCCGTCGACAATAAATAATATTGAGGAATCTGCATTTAACGGTTGCAGAAATCTGCAGAGTATTAATTTGCCTAAAAATCTCACAGCAATAAAAGACTATACATTCCACGAATGTGTCAGCCTTACGACTATAACTATTCCAAACACAGTAACAGCTATCGGAGAAGAAGCTTTCTCCGGTTGTGAGAATTTGCAGAATATTGCCTTGACCAATGCAGTAAAATCAATTGGCAAAAGAGCTTTTGCTGCCTGTGCAGGCTTTACAAAGATCACAATACCAGGAAGCGTAAGTGCCATTCCTGCAAGTGCATTTGCAGGATGTTTCCATGTAACTACAATAACCATCCCAAAATCGGTCACAAAAATACATGAATCCGCTTTCTACAATTGTCAATCACTCCAAGGTTTTATCGTAGACAAAGAAAATCCTAATTACACTTCAAAAGATGGTGTGCTTTATGATAAGAAATTGACCAAGCTTGTTGCCTTTCCAGGACAAAAGCAAACCATTACAATACCAAACACAGTAACATCAATCGGTGATTATGCTTTTAGTTGCTGTCAGGGGTTGACTAAAATCATGATACCAGACAATGTAAAGGAAATTGGCAGAGCTGCATTTGTCAACTGTGGAAATCTATACACAGTGATGTTACCTAATAATATTACTGAGATTCAAGCAGCCACATTCTACAACTGTGAAAGTATTGAAAATATAGTTATTCCGGCATCAGTAGAGACTTTGGAAGCAAATGCATTTTACGGATGTACAAAACTTGGTGTGGTTAGAATTCCAGATGGAGCATTAAAAACAATAGAAAAGAATGTTTTCATGAATTGCGAGAGTTTGACATCCTTAAGAATTCCGCAGAACGTCACTAAGTGTGACGATCAATTCGAGAATTGTGTCAGTTTGAAAAAGATAAATGCGCCAACAGGATTGCAAATCTATGAAAACAACACTTACGACAGAACCGTCGTATACTATTAATTTGAGCTTGTAATATTTACATTATATCAAAAAGGGAAGATCGTCGGTCTTCCCTTTTGCGTTAATGGTATGGCGTCGCCCTAGCAAAGTTTATAAAATGGGAGGATCTAATACTGGAATGATTAGATTATCGGAATCTGTTGAGGTATGATTAAAAAACATACTATAATAAATAGGCATATAAGTGATTCCTTTTTCATTGTAAACTTCGCGTTCATTGCTAAATACTATAGCACGATGGATATTGGAAGGTGAATCTATAACAAACAAATAGAGACGCCACAATGTGACGTCTCTACAATGTATATATTTGTCAGAAAATAATGTTTATTTTGAAATAATCAGTACTTTTGCACCGAATAAAGAATGTTAATGTTATGACAAAAGAACAAGTACAAAAATTAATAAATCAAGGTGAAGGTCTAACAATCGAATTCAAAAATGCTTCAAATGGACTGCCAAAGTCAATGTTTGAGACAATGTGTGCTTTTCTCAACAAATCTGGAGGATACATACTTCTAGGAGTAAATGATGACAGAACTATAGAAGGGCTTGACATGTATTCTGCAGAATCTTATTGTAAAGAGATAGCAACATTGTCAAACAATCCAAACAAACTGTCTCCTTGTTTTTTAGTTGATACTGAAGTGGTTGAAATTCAAGACAAAAATATTGTTGTTGTTTATGTACCTATCTCTTCGCAAGTACATAAACTAAATGGTAAAATTTTCGACAGAAGTTTTGAAGGAGATTTTGAAGTCAAAACCGACGACAGCATCAAAGATATTTATTTTAGGAAAAGCAATTACTATTCAGAAAATACAGTTTATCCATATCTGTATGAATCTGATTTTGTTCCTAATATAGTCTCAAGAGTACGTACGCTAATTCGTAATATCAGACCTGATCATCCATGGAATGATTTGTCTGATACGGAATTCTATAATGTCGCTGGATTGTACCGACGCGATATAAATAGAAATGTGGAAGGGTTTACAATGACTGCACTATTGCTCTTTGGCAAAGATGAAATCATACAGAGTGCTTTACCTCAATATAGGACAGAGCTATTGGTAAGGGTTCATGATTTGGATCGTTACGATGATCGTTTGACTGTGAAATGCAACCTCATTGATGCTTATAGCCAAATTCTTGGTTTTGTAATGAAATACCTGCCAGACAAGTTTTTCCTAGAAGGAGATTTGAGAATCTCTTTAAGAGAGAAAATATTTCGTGAGATTATAACGAATATGCTTATCCATAGAGAATTTACCAATGGTTCTATGTCTTCACTCATTATCTATAGAGATAGAATAGAGACAAAGAATCCAAACAAGCCACATCATTTTGGAGATCTTGTTCCAGGTGAATTTGAGCCGTTTCCTAAAAATCCAAATATTGCTCAAATTTTCACTCAAATTGGAAGGGCAGAGACTTTGGGAACAGGTGTACGAAATGTATACAAATATTCCAAAGCATATTCTGGTAACGACTTCATATCTATTTGTGAAGACGATACTTTCAGAACAATTGTTCCCATTCCAAACTATGCTCCAGCAAATCTTTTTGCAAAGAACCATGTAAATTGTGCTAAAGAAAATCTGCCTGTAAATCTGCCTGTAAATCTGCCTGTAAATCTGCCTGTAAATCTGCCTGTAATTGATAAGGAGATAATAAAACTGATCATTGAGGACAATAGGACAACTTACGATTCACTTTCTAAAAAGTTAAACAAGACTCGTGAGACTATTCGTGTTCATCTCCACACTCTTGTCTCCAAAGGTATCATCACCCGCGTCGGAGCAGATAAGAATGGATATTGGAAGGTGAATCTATAACAAACAAAAAGAGGGTGTATCAAAATTGATATGCCCTCTTTTCGTATTTAAAAATCAACGAAAAAAAATCAAAAAAGCCCCGACTTTCTCAAGCTGGGGCTTTGTGTTTTCATAAAGATTTTGTATCTTTATAGAAATCAAATA
>JAZUGF010000004.1:0-48398 GCA_045641065.1 Paludibacteraceae bacterium
AGCATTTAGCATTTAGCATTTAGCATTTTAAAAGACATTTCTGTTCTTTACTGTCTCCTTGTATTTCTCTTCATCAAACCTGTATAGGGTTCCTGGTCTTCCTACTCCACCTGCACGTTCTTCCGTCTTGACGACGTATCCCATAACAAGCATTTTCTTGTGGAAATTACGACGGTCCAATTCTTCACCAAGTACTGCTTCGTAGATGTTTTGCAATTCTGTCATTCTAAATGATTTGTTTAGAAGATGGAATGCAAGTGGTTCATACATGATCTTCCAACGAAGTGTTTCCAAACCTTTCTCTATAATCTCCTTGTGGTCGAAAGCAAGTTCTGGTAATTCATTCACTGGAAACCACTGGGCTTTAGCAGCGTCGTCGCCAGCCATCACAGTATAATCATCCTGACGTATAAAAGCCATGAATGCTATAGTCATAACTCGTTCTTTCAAACCTGAAATCTCGTCGACGCGAGGGTCTCTACCTAATGTAGTAAACGTATGGAACTGTTCCAAATAGATGTCTTCAACTCCGGTTTCCTCCTTTAGCTCACGTAACGCACCCTCTTCAGCAGTCTCATCCATTCTGATAAATCCACCTGGAATAGCCCACTTCCCCTTGAATGGTTCAATGCCTCTCTGAATCAACAAAATGTTGAGAGATTTGCCGTCGAAACCAAAAACCACGGAGTCAGTTGTGACCGCAGGGTGGGGGTATTTATAAGTAAACACAGTATCTGTCATAATCATCCAGTTTATTTCAGTGCAAATTTAAGAAAAAATTCCAAAATGAGAAGTGGATAATGTAGAGAATACACAAAAAAGCCGTGAATGTCTTTCGACCCCACGGCTTTTTATTAATAGTTAAGAATTGGGGATATCCCGCCAATTACGAATTATGAATTACGAATTACTGCAACACCTGATCCCAATCTTTCCAAACTGGCTCTCTACCCATCTTCTTCAACGCTGTCATCACCTCAACTGCTGTACGCTCGTCTGAGACGTGGAACTGTTCCAAAGCTTGTGGATATGTGCAGTAGCCTCCTGGCTCTGTCTTACTCTCTGCTGACATTGTTGTGACGCCAAGTGTAGCCATGTTGTCACGGATATTGGCTGGCTCACGTGTTGAGTAGCTGATGTCGATATCGTGGTCGAAGATACGGAAGGCGAATGTCAATTGTGCCAACTCTTTATCGCTCATAATAACGTTTGGCTGAAATCCTCCGTTCTCTGCCACACGCATACGTGGAAAGTTGACACTGTACTTTGTCTTCCAGTAGTTTTTCTCCAGGTAGCGGACGTGGTAGGCCATCATGGTCATATCTGTACGCCAATCCTCAAGTCCAACCAATACTCCCATACCGATCGAGTGAACTCCTGCCTGTGCCATACGGTCGAATCCATTCACACGCCAGTCGAACTTAGATTTCATTCCACGTGGGTGATAGATGTTGTATCTGGCTTTGTTGTATGTCTCTTGGAAACAAATCACACCGCTCAAACCGTGATCGCATAGCTCAGCATACTCGTTGACATCAAGTGGCATAACCTCAATTTTGATGTTGGCAAAATATTTCTTCGCAATGTCAATGGCGTTGGCAAGGTAAGGGACGCCAGCCTTTGCTGGATTCTCTCCCGTCACCAATAGAATATTCTCGAATGGGGCAAGTTTTTTGATTGCCTTAAACTCATTCTCTATCTCCTCCATTGTTAGGATTGTGCGTGCCATCGGATTCTGAATGTGGAATCCACAGTAGACGCATGAGTTAGTGCATGAGTTGGTAAGATATAGCGGAATGAACATCGAGATGGTCTTTCCGAAGCGTTCAAGCGTAATCTGTCTGCTCTTCGCTGCCATCTGCTCCAAATATGGTTCAGCTGCTGGCGAGATAAGAGCCATAAAATCGTCGACAGTCAATCTGTCTTTAGCCAAGGCGCGACGCACATCAGCGTCTGTCTTTGCATAGATGGATTTCGTAGTGTCATCCCACGAAATCTTCTCTAATTCATCTGAAAACATACCTTGTTATAATTTTTAATCATCTCATGATGAGACGTGGCACGCCACGTCTCTACGAGTTTTTTTGTTTATTGTTTGCAATTATTAAACCTATGAATATCAACACCGTTCCCATCATAATCCATACCGTGATCTCATTGGCGTAGAATATTGCCGACGCTGCTGCAGAGATGATCGGAAGCAGATATAAGAAATTGTTTGTGGCTGCAGCTCCAATCTTCTTGAACGACACGTTCCAAAGCCAAAGACTGGCTCCGCTCGCAATCAATCCAAGGTAGACGGTGCCGATGATATGCCTCATCTCCATTTTATCCCAGATTGCTGCTGGCGACGATGCGTCGTGCTCCATAAGCAGCAAAGGAATGATTGTGATTGCACCGTAGAAGAAGAGTCTTCGTGTGGTTTGTAATTCCGTTATATCCTTTGGCAATGTATCTAACAGATTTGAATAGATAGCCCACGATATAACAGCCAAGAACACTACGAAATCTCCCCACGGATTAATGTTCAGCACAAATATTCCGTTGAAGACGACGCAAGCCACACCGGCTAAAGCCACAATACTTCCGAGTGCAAATTTCCCCGTCGGCTTCATCAACCCGAGTATGATTGATAGCAATGCCGACACGATTGGCACTGTTGCACAGATGAGTCCGACATTGGTTGCACCGGTGAGTTTCAATCCGCTGTACTCAAGGAAGAAGTAGAGGCTTCCTCCCGTCAAACCGATGAAGAACAGCTTCAACTCCGTCTTCGATGCCTCTATCTTGTATGGCTTGGGGCACATGATGCATAGAGCAAGGTATGCCAACACAAACCTGTAAGTGATGAGTTGGACTGGTGTAATGCCTGTTTCAAGAATCGACTTTGATATTACAAAGGTCGTTCCCCAAATAATGGCGACAATGAGGCCGGGAAGATATTTAATGAATTCGTAATTCGTAATTCGTAATTCGTAATTATTTTGTCCCATACTCAGTTCTATTTATCATGCTTTGTGATTGACATTAAAATTCGAAGTAATTCTTGACAATCCGTATAGATACTTTGAAAATTAGAGTCTGAAATATATTCCGTCTCGTGTAATAACTCTAACCAATACTCGGTTTCTGAAGCCTCTTTTAATGCGATGTTCATTTTAGCAAGAAAGTCTGGTCTTGATTGACCTCGCACTGCTTCTTTTACGTTAGCACCTATACTGGTTCCACTACGAAGCACCTGTTTTGATATTACAAATTCCTGTTTGCTATCTTTCAGGTATTTATAAAGATTGATGCTTCTAATAGCAAAGTTCTTACTTTTGACTAAAATAACATTGTCCTCTGGATTTCTCATAAATTACGAATTACGAATTACGCATTACGAATTATTATTATTTGATTTTGAGTGCGTCTCTACCTAACCTCATTGCACAGAAATTCGGACCACACATTGTGCAGTACTCGCCATCTGTGTGGTGAGCCTCCTCAAACATCTCACGTGACTTCTCTGGATCAAGAGACAAGTTGAACTGGTCATTCCAACGGAATTCAAAACGAGCCTTTGATAGTGCGTTGTCTCTGATAGCTGCACCTGGATGTCCCTTAGCTAAGTCTGCTGCGTGAGCTGCAATCTTATATGTCACAACACCTACGCGTACATCATCCTTGTTAGGCAATGCAAGATGCTCCTTTGGAGTAACGTAGCAAAGCATTGCAGTACCAAGCCAACCAATCTGTGCTGCTCCGATAGCAGATGTGATATGGTCGTATGCTGGTGCGATATCTGTCACAAGTGGTCCAAGTGTGTAGAATGGTGCATTGTGACAGTGCTTGATCTGTCTCTCCATATTCTCCTTGATCTTGTGCATTGGCACGTGACCTGGACCTTCGATGAATGCCTGTACGTTCTTCTCCCATGCACGTAGCACAAGTTCACCCATAGTATCAAGTTCAGCAAACTGAGCCTCGTCGTTAGCATCGGCTGTACAACCTGGACGAAGACCGTCGCCAAGTGAAACAGCGACGTCGTACTGTGCAAGAATATCACAAATATCGTCGAAATGCTCGTATAAGAAGCTCTCCTGGTTGTGAACCAAGCACCACTTACTCATGATTGAACCACCACGTGAAACGATTCCGCACAATCTCTTGTCTGCCAAGTGAACATTGTGGCGACGGATACCTGCGTGGATAGTGAAGTAGTCAACTCCCTGCTCACACTGCTCAATCAATGTGTCGCGGTAGATCTCCCATGTCAAATCCTCAACCTTACCGTCGACTTTCTCAAGAGCCTGATAGATAGGCACAGTACCGACTGGCACTGGACAGTTACGGATAATCCACTCTCTTGTCTCGTGGATGTTAGCACCTGTGGAAAGATCCATAAGTGTATCTCCTCCCCACTTGCAACTCCAAACTGCCTTCTCGACCTCCTCGTCGATAGTCGAAGTAGTGGCTGAATTACCGATGTTAGTGTTGATCTTCACAAGGAAATTGCGGCCGATGATCATAGGCTCGCTCTCAGGGTGGTTGATGTTGGCTGGAAGTACAGCTCGACCTTCTGCAATCTCCTTACGTACAAACTCAGGAGTGATGTAAGTGTCGATACCAAGCTCCTTACAGTTCATATTCTCACGGATAGCCACATACTCCATCTCAGGAGTGATGATGCCTGCCTTTGCGTATGCCATCTGAGTGATGTTGGCACCCTTCTTAGCACGGTATGGTAAAGCGATGTGCTCAAAACGAAGATGGTCTAAGCTTTTGTCGGCAAGACGCATCTTTCCATACTCAGATGTGATTTCAGAAAGTTGCTCCACGTCGCCACGGCCAACGATCCATTTCTCACGGAATCTCTCAAGACCTTTCTTTAGGTCGACGGTGATGTTTGGATCCGAGAACGGACCTGATGTATCATAGATGAAGACAGGGGCATTTTCAGTCACTGTTCTTTTTCCGTCCTCGTCTACATTCACAGTAGGTGTTAGATTCACCTTCTGCATTCCCACCTTCACATCTGGGAACATCTCGCCTTGCATATAGAATTTCTCACGCTTAGCGTAATGAGTTGTTTTTTTATCTGTCATATTTGTTCTTTATTAGCACTGATAATTTTTACCACAGAGACACAGAGTACACAGAGAAGAAGAATCCACAAAGGTACCCTTTACGTATCCTATGTCTCTTTGGTTATTTTTTGAACACAGAGGCACTTCGTGCTTTGTGAGTTTTGGAGTTAGATTACCAATCTTTTAATTCCATTCTTTAATAAAACTTCATTAAAATTTATCAGTAATGCAACTCTCAGATTTGCAAGTTTTAGATAGGTTAGTGTTTGTGCTGTAAAAATAGGTTTCATTTCTGACACCGATTTAAGTTCGACAATCACTTTATCTTCTACTAACAAATCTAAGCGATATCCTCCTTCTATTACGATCTCGTCATACACAATGGACATTTCTTTTTGCGTTTCTACTTTAAGACCTCTTTTGCTCAATTCATAAGCAAGGCATTTTTCATAGACCGATTCCAATAAACCTGGACCTAATGCTTTGTGTACTTTTATCGCACAATTTATTATTTCGCCTGTTATCTCATTAATCTCCATTTTCTCTTTTCTTTTTATAATTCACCACAGAGATACGAAGAACACAGAGAGAACGTATGTTTAGTTATGATTTTTCGAAGAAAAATAACTCCGAGACCTCTGTGTCTCTGTGGTTAATTTAAAATCTCCGTTGCTCTTATCCCAAGAATGATGTTAATGGTGAGCTCGCCACTGCCTCTCCTGCCGACACTGCACCAAGACCAGCTTCGTAAGCGTCACGACCACATTTCACTGCGTCACGGAATGCCTTCGCCATGCGTACTGGATCACCTGCCACTGCAACGGCAGTGTTTACCAAACATGCGTCGGCACCAAGCTCCATGGCTGCTGCAGCGTGACTTGGGGCTCCGATACCTGCGTCGACTACAACTGGAACATTACTCTGCTCGATGATGATTCTCAAGAAATCCTCTGTGCGTAGACCTTTGTTTGAACCGATTGGTGCTGCAAGTGGCATCACTGTAGCTGCACCTGCCTCCTCAAGTCTCTTACAAAGCACAGGATCTGCCTGGCAATATGGCAAAACCACGAAACCAAGTTTCACCAACTCCTCTGTGGCTTTCAAAGTCTCGATTGAGTCTGGCAATAGATAGCGTGGATCTGGGTGAATCTCAAGTTTTAGCCAGTTTGTGCCGAATGCCTCACGACTCATCTTAGCTGCGAAGACTGCCTCCTTTGCGTCGCGCACACCACTTGTGTTTGGAAGCAACTGGATATTCTTATCTACGATGTGCTTTAGCATATCATCATTCGCGTCGCCAAGAGAGATACGCTTCATCGCTACAGTCACCATTTCTGTCTCCGACGCGATGATCGACTCCTTCATCAAATCATTGCTGCTGAACTTTCCTGTTCCAAGGAAAAGACGAGAGTTGAACTCTCTGCCCGCTATTATAAGTTTGCTCATTTCTATATTGTTTTTTTATTTTCATTTCTGATTCTGTTTCGTGGCTGACGTTATAACGTCAGCCACGAAACAGAATCAGAAGCATTTTTCAATAATCTTCAAAATCTCCTCTGTCTCTACCTTTGGATCGGCTGCAGAAAGTATTCCACCTGAGATGGCGATTCCGTTTGGCCCAGAGTTAAGCACTTTGCGGATGTCATCCTTTGTGATGCCTCCGATTGCCACGATAGGAATATTGATTCCCTGCTCACGGCATTTCCACACGATCTCCTGATAACCCTCAAGACCAAGTACAGGAGCAAGTTTCTTCTTTGTTGTAGTGAAACGGAAAGGTCCGCAACCGATATAATCAACGTCGTCCTTGATGGCAACGATATCTTCGAAACTGTTGCATGTTCCTCCGATGATGAAGCCTTCGCCAAGAATAGCACGAGCCTCCTTTGGATTCATATCCATCTTGCCAAGGTGAACACCGTCGGCTCCAACCTCTTTAGTTAGCTCCACATGATCATCGATGATCATCACTGCATTATACTGCTTGCATAGCGGCAACAGTTCAAGTGCCACCTTCTTCACCTCCTCCACAGGAGTGTCCTTCATTCGTAGCTGCACCCATTTGCAACCACCCTCAAGGGCAAGTTTGGCACCCTCGATCTCATTTCTCCCGTTGACGGGATGGGTTATAAGTTGTAGCGAGAAAGCTCGCATCTGCATTAAATTCATATTGTTCTATATTTTATCCATCCGTGTCA
The DNA here is from genome assembly GCA_045641065.1 of Paludibacteraceae bacterium. Taxonomy (GTDB): domain Bacteria; phylum Bacteroidota; class Bacteroidia; order Bacteroidales; family Paludibacteraceae; genus UBA1723. Next base: position 7,268 of record JAZUGF010000004.1, read on the forward strand.
TGGTAAGACACGGCACTACACCATCATTTGTTTAATTATCTCGATTTGCGCAATCCCGTTTTTCCAGGCACTTCCCAAAATGGCGACGCCTCCGAATCCGTATTCGCGAACCAGATCAAGTTTGTCGACGGTGATGCCACCAAGTGCAATCACATTTTCGTTGATGATGCCAGACTCCTTGGCTTGAAGCAAAACCTCTGGGGTGAAGTTTGAGGCATAACCCGCTTTGCTGATGCTGTCGAAGATTGGGCTAAGAAAGCAGTATTGCAAATTCTTCGACGTCGCAACCTCCTCCAACGAATGACACGATCGGGATGTGCAAATCTCAGCCAACTCCGGATGACGTCCATTCAGATGAGCCCCGCCAAGATTATACTCCTTCACAAGATTATAGCAATCGTGAAGTACAATCTTTTTACGCTCGTCCGCAGACAAACCTTCGATGATGCTTCTCAACGTCTGCTCGTCAGCTTTCGGATGACGTAGATGCAGACGGAAAACTCCGCATTCAATCACTCGTCTGATCTGCTCGGTTTCACCCTCAAAAGGTCCCTCCGGAGTGATGACAACTACTTTTAATTTAGCATTCAGCATTTCTAATTTAGCATTTAATTAGCCTCCGCAAGCCGCACGGATCATCATCACCTCAGCACCATCCTCAAGTTTAGTGGAAATCCACTCGTCACGAGGAATCACATCGCAGTTGATGGCAAAAGCCACACCCTTGCCCTCAATTCCAAGTTTTGTGCAGACGTCAGCCAAAACAGCACCGTCTTGCAATTCCAATTCCTCACCGTTTACTTTTATTTTCATATAAATATTCTATTATGACGGGAGGGTTTGAAACCCTCCCCTACGACAAACAATTAGAATCGTAGGTGCAGGTTTCAAACCTGCCCGTTAATTTATTCCGTTTCCACAAAATGATTCAGCGGACCATAGCCATCAGTGATGTCAAGATCCACAGCCTCTGCAATCGCACGGTTGACATAATCGTGAGCAATTTTCACAGACGTTTTCAAATCACACCCGTTAGCCAAGCACGACGCGATTGCTGACGACATTGTGCATCCTGTGCCATGCGTATTGGTTGTCTCAATTCTCTGTGAGATGAACTTAACCTCCTCGTCGCCAATTTTCAAGATGTCGACGCAGATGTTGGAATCAGCATCACCACCTTTGTTTAACACAGCCGATGAGGCAATATTCTTCAGAATTTCCGTCTCCTTCACATTTGGAGTCACCAGAAGAGCGTAGCCACATAGCTTCTGATATAGCGAGATCGTCTCCTCGTCGAATTTACGATCACCCAACGTCGCACTGATAATTGGATCTATGATTAGATTTTTGGGCTTGAACTTATCGAAGAACTCGATCAAGATGCGTAGTTGGGACTTTGTCGCAATCATTCCGCATTTCATTGCATCCACACGGTAGTGGTCGAAGACATCGGCAATCTGTTTACGAAACATCTCGTCGCTCACTGGCTCCACTCCATTGAACGATTTCGGATTCTGCGACGTGGCGGCGGTAAGCACAGACATTCCATAGACACCGAATCTGCCAGCCACACGAATGTCGGCAAGCACTCCAGCACCACCAGTCGGGTCGAACGCACCTATAGACACCATCGTCTTCATAAACAAAAAAATTGCGACGCTGAAGCATTGCCTCCGCGTCGCATTATCTGAAAAATATGAATTGCTCATATCCCAAGAAGAATGTTCCTACATCGGCATTACCCGCATCAGGTTATCAAAATAAAGGGTATGATCTCAGCCTAGTGCAACGTTAACGAAGACGAAAACGAAAACTGTGGGCACCCCTCTTCTTCTATGATTTTATGCAAAGATAAGAGTTTTTGAATTAAGAAGATAAAGATTAGAGATTAAAGTTTAGAGCTTAGAGAAAAAAGCTTAGAGAAGTGAGGATTGTTAAGGGCGGAACGCCCTAACCTCTCTCCAACCACGCGAACCCGTAAGGGCGAGCGTGAAAATGATATTATAAATAACAAAAGACGGCAGAGAGCTCCCCACCGTCTTCGTTTTCGTTTTCGTTTTCGTTTTCGTCTTCGTTTTCGTTTTCGTCTTCGTTAACGTTTATTCACTAATTCGTCAAATTTCTCATTAATCTCCAGCATCCATTGTGCTTTCGGTGTCGAAAGTTTCTTCTTTGCCAATTCCACAAGTTCCTCTGGCATCTCTTTGTAGAAAGCGTAGGCGATAGGGCAGGAGATAGCCGCCATTGTATCCGCGTCGCCACCTGTTGAGAGAGTCTTCTTCAAGCAGTCCACGAAGTCAGTGCTGTCGAGGAAGCAAACTAAGGCTGCTGGCACAGTGTCCATACATGTCTCGTTGAACTGGTATGTTGGCTGAAACAATTCGTATTTCTCGCCCTTCCATTTTGGATAATACTTGTTGAGCACGTTTTCACGGATAAACTCTTTATCTTTTCCGTGCATAGCGTAGTAGATGGCAAGAGCAGTGGCAGCGGCACCCTTGAATCCCTCTGCGTGATTGTGAGTAGGTGCGGCTGTTTTGTTGGCAAGCACAACGCACTCCTCTTCGCTCTTTGCTAAGAATCCTGCCGACGACGCTCTCATCGCTGATCCGTTGCCCCAACTGTTGTATGCAGGTGCAATACCTTCTTTCGACAACCAGTTGCTGAATCCAATTCCGTAGCAACGGTTAGGGTCGGCTACACATCTTGTTTTCAATCGTTCTGCGACGTCTTTCCCTTCGATTAGGGCTTCCGCGCAGGCGAATGTGCAGACTGTGTCGTCTGAGTAGTCGTTTTGAGGATGAAATAGATCCACTCCGTCGTAATCTTTCCAGTCGTTGAACTCGTAAGGTACTCCACAAATGTCTCCGATTGCTGCTGCTAAAAGTAAATTCTTCATAATATTTATAATGTTTTATAGATTTTAATGTTGTTTACTTCGCTCATCCTTCGGATTCGCGAGTGTAGGGGTTAGGGCGTTCCGCCCTTAACAATCCTCATAGGTGCATGTCCCGTCTCTGCTGATTTTACAAATGTAGCCAGAATTTTTTAGGCAAACTGATGTTCTTTACCTCTTTTGCGTCTGCAAATAGCGGTGCCATGTCCGCAACATCCCATCCTGCGTTGCCGCATCCTACCTCTGTCACCAGGAATTGCAAGTGTGGGTGATCCTTGGCATAACCGATGAAATTCTGAATGGATGCTTTCGTATGTCTATACGAACAGTCGACGGTAGGGATTGCGTAACTCTGACCTTGAGCACCGTCGCCTTCTCCATATTTTGCTCCGAATCTCAACATTGCGAACTTGGCTGCCCCTCCACAATGGAATCCGTCTATGTTGCTTCCAAACACGAAGATTTCATTTGGAGCAAGTGTCGCAATTATGTCTGGAGTCACACGGTTTTGGCTCTCAGAGTCTGGATCTTGGTCTGTGAAGTAATCCTCTTCAAGATTAGCCTCCCCACGTCGCAAACGCATATTCCAATTTCTACGAGAGATACGCTCGCGCTCAAACATCTCCATTGTGCTTGAATGAGTTGACTCAAATTTAAGGTGGTTTTTGATGCCAATTCTTGATGATTCACGGTTGACATCTTGGTTTGCACCAATATAGGTGAACACCCAACCCTTATCTTTCAACTCCTCAATCAGATCCTTGACCATCTTCTCATCCCACGTTCTTGAGTCGTTCTCCTGGCCATCTGTGATGATAGTCACAAGAGCTTTGTCTCCGTCTGCCATTGATTCACGAAGTTTGCTTACGGATTTTCCGATCGCATCGTAAAGAGCAGTATTGCCACGAAGCTTATACTCCTTCTTAGAGATGTCTTTCACCTCGTCGATCTGTATGCCATCGTAGATATACTCAGGCTCGTCGAGACCATCAGCAAATGAAAGAAACGTGATCTGCTGGCCAATAGTTGCGTCGTCCTCTTGTAGCTCCTTAACAGTCTTGATTGTCTGGTTGATTCCAATCAAAGCCTGGTCGTAGATCAAACACATCGAACCAGAAGCGTCGACGATAATAAGGTTGTGAACTGTTGTCTTTTTCATATCATTAAAATTTAGTTTCAAGTTTAAGGTAGAGACGGGAGCATTCCCCGTCTTTGTTTGGTTAGTAGAACGGAGGGTTAATCTTTCAGACATTTGCCAATAATAAATACAATCAAGTATTGGACCAGGACCACCAATCCCACAGTAAGGTAGTGTCCTCCCAAATACGAGTTTATGTAGTCGAATCCAAAATAATAGCCTGAAACGACGTAGTTGCAAAGTTGCAATAGTGCGAAATTGACTGCGTGAAATCTCGTAAACTTTAACATTGACCCACTTAAGAGAGTTGAGAGAAGAGCATACTTTATAAACCCGCCCCATCGAAAAAAAGCGTGATCAAAGCATATGTGACGTAATATGATCAGGATAGGGATTCCAATGATGGCTATTAAGATCAATCCTAAAATGTCAGTTTCTGATAGTTTATTTTCCATACGATTAGGATTATTTAGTTTGTATTAAGTAGGCGAAAAACCGAGGTTGTTACAATTAACTTGTAAAAATTACGCAAATTATTTTTGCGATTAAAAAAACGGGAGATGTCCCGTCTTTGTTTGTCCTCAGCCTAAAACCGCCTACTGTGTTAATTTGACGCAAAGGTAATATGAAATTTTGAACTGAGCAAAATATTTTGTGTTAAATTTACATTGATTGGTTAAAGAGTGTTAAATAGCACTGGATTCCTCTTTGGTTGTCCTCTCGTCGTTGCGTTTGGCAATCTCCACTCTGATTTTTCTCAGTTGATTACAAATGTCTTTTCCTGTTGCCATATTGTTTTGGTTTGGTTAGTTTGTATTATAGTAGAAGAAAAATGGAGGTTGTTACGAATTGATCGTGAGAATAATGAAATTAATTTTGCGAAAAAATGTCACATTGCGGTGTCCTTTTTCTGCTCTCCTGCTGTACTCGGCTTTGGGCGAGTTTCAAGCCATTTGCTAATAATAAAAATTATTAGATACTGAACGAACCCCACCGATACGACAGTGGGGTAGTGTTCTCCCAAATACGAGTTTATGTAGTCGAATCCGAAATAAAAACCGGAAACGACGTAGTTGCAAAGTTGCAATACAGCGAAATTCGCAACATGGGATTTTGTAGCCTCTTTCAAGAATATGCCTAAGGGTATTGAAAGGATAGCATATTTAATTAGGCCATCCCATCGAATCCATGTGTACTCAAAGCATAGATGACGAATGCCGAACAAAATAGCGATTCCAAGGATTGCTATTAAAGTTATTTTGAAGGGATTCTTTGTTAATAGTTTCATATGATTTACTAGAATATGAAAAATTATTAATCTTCTTTGAAAATGAATGTGTCACGAGCTACATTCCCGACGGTATTGGTACTTATAGAATCAAATAATGCCCCCAATATACCGCCCAAAACGGGTGCTAATTTACCTAAATTTATAATTCCTTTTTCTCCAAATTTAGTAAAAAGTCTAAAGCCAACTTTTTGGTTTATCTTTATTAGAACGTCAGCCGACATATTTTTTAGTGCATTTATAGCTATTTTTTGTCCGATAGCGATGCCAGTTTGTTTTGCAACATCAGAAGCTGAAGATGCCACAAGACAAGTATATATAATACTTTTGACTCTATCGTCTTTTAGATCATATCCTCCCATTTTGGCAATTGCAGCTATCATCCTAATTTGTACGTATAGTACACTTGTTATATTAACAGGAAGCGTTATAGGAAGAGTTAGCACTCCACCAAGTCCAGTAACGAATCCTGATGTCGCAGCTTTTTTGTTTTGCCAACGAATCAATCTATCTGCTTTTTCTATTAATGTACCATCTTTAGAAAGATAATTGTTCGCCAAATTTTCTGCAGAATCATAACCTGGAATTCCATTTACGGCTTTTTCATAGGCCCAGTCCATTGCCTTTATTACTATTTCCTGGGTTAGAGTTTTTTCTTCTTCCATATTTGTTTATGCTAAAATTGAAATGTGAGTTTGTTTTTTTTATTTTTTTTCTCGTCTAAAAATGAAATTCAGAATTCTACTAAATAGTGTACTTTTGGATTTCTTCTCCGTATCATTAATAGGCAGTCCTTTGTCTTTTAATATTTTCTCCAAATTATTGATACGCTGATTTTTGTCATTTAACTCTTTTTCAAATTGAGATTGAAGTTCTTTTCGGAGTTTTTCTATTTCCGTAGCAATCTTGTCGTTCCATATCTCCTCAATTTTTTTAAAGGATTTATTGTATGTGTTGTTCTGATTTATCTCTTTATGTAAATCATTTCCTACTTTATAAAATTTGTTGTGAAATTCTTCTACGCTAAGTGTAGTGTCATTTTTAATGTATTTGTTGTTTTCATCCTTGCTTACGATATTTAGACTTTTTAATTTTTCTAATGCCCAAATCTTGATCTTGGGATCTATACTTTTGTCCTCAATATTGTTGTAGAAATGCCAGCATAGAGCTTCTTTTTGTCTATAAGATAAATCTTTCCAGTTTAATCTTTTTTCTCCCATATAGTCGGAAAATCCCATTTCTAATTCAAATGTCAATCTGCATCCAGCCAAAATTCCAGTCCAAATAAATTGGTATATAAGCAAATAAAAGAAAAGTTGACTTCCGTAGATTTCCTTATATGAGAAAAAGGAAATTATAAAAGAGCTTATTACAAGAGTTATGATAATAAATATCGATATGACAAAAGACGAAAGTATTGCGTTTTTGCCTTTGGGCTGTTGCTTAGGAATAAATTTATAAGCAAGAAAAAGTATAAGACAACAGCAGATGAAAAATTCGATGAAAATCGCTATTTTCATGTATTCCAATGGAATGAAAATATTTATCATGGCTATGCCAATAGATATGATAATAAAAAATCCGACCCAATACCATACCTTCTTATTAAGAAAACGCTTTTCACTCCAAGTCCTATTGTCTTTTATTTCCCATATTTTATTAAAGAAATTTTCTATTTCATAGTAAACGCCAGTAATAGACCAAATAAACGCGATTATTCCAATGAAAAATCTTGGATCACCTATTCCGAAATTATTAATGTAATTTTTAGCAGACTCAAGAATCTTGTCATTGACATCCTTTAAGTTAAATACGTCAAATAACCATCTTGTTAAATCTTCTAAATTTGATTCGCATTGATTGAATCCAAATTTGCTTGCAATATAACTTGATCCAAATAGGATTACTGCGAAGAATGGAATTATCGCAAACATTGAAGTGAATGCAATTGAAGCAGATTCGCTAGATAAAAAACAATCTTTAAGTTGCTGAATTAGATTCTTAGATTTTTTGCTGATGTTGTTAGCCATGATTGAAATAGTTTGTTTGTGTGATTTTCTACATTGATCATGTTCCAATCTATTTGTAGAAATGTAAATATGTTAATGCTTTTGTGTTGCGTCTATATTTTCAATTTGCATCCTTGAAATGCAATTTCATCAACTTTTGTTGATAAAGGAATATCTATATTTTTTAGTGATATACAATCTTGAAAAGCAAGTTTGTCGATAAACTCTACAGAGTCTGGAATATTAATTTCCTTCAATCCGAAACAACATTCAAATGTTCCCTTTGCAATTTTTGTTAAAGATTTTGGAAGTTTTACGCTGATTAGCGACGAACAGTTTGAAAAAGCATTTGCACCAATACTTGTCACGGAATCTGGAATGTCTATATGTGTAAGAGATTTGCATCCCATAAATGCTCCTTTTTCTATCTTGATGACAGTGTCTGGAATTGTGATGGCCTCGATTTTTTTCATATCCTTGAATGCATTAAAAGGAATCTCTGTTACACCATCACGAATTAAAATATTTGTATCTGTTGAATTCTCGTTGTCTATCAATCCAACAAATTTCTCATTGAGATTTTGCACTTTTTTTGAATTGATATTTTCCCATTTTAGGTAGCTTCCCAGGAACATTTCAAAAGCAAGCATCGCCCAAATGGCTATGTGATATTTCGTTAAATCAATACCAAAAAATGCTAATATGTGATTGTGCAAGAGCCATTCCCCTGTTACTAATGATGTGATAACGACTATGGCTACACATATAGCAATAAAGTAGAATAAATATTTTATAATCTTTAGTGTCAAGTTTGATTTTTTGCCTTCCATTGGTTTATTTGAAAATGAATTTTGATATTAATATTCTAACAATTTGTAGACCTTTTGTCCCCTTGTTCTAGTTCTTCAGGTACTTTGTAGTCTGTCATAATTTAAAAATTTTATCCTATAGAATACGCTATAGTCGTCTTTTCTGCAAATTTATTGCGTTTGCGTTGATTTTACATTGCTTCTTTGTCTCCGAAAATTTCCCATTCCGTGAACTATTTGTTCTCATTTTCTTTATGCTCCTCTGCCAAATCTTAAAGAAAATTATGGTTTAGTATGGTTGATATTTTCGAGAGTAATGCGGTGTCGATACTTTCTCTCTCAAAGATTTTGTAGACGTTGCGTCGGTCGCAACATAGTTTTTCAGCGAACCAGGAAACCTTTCTTCCTTGCTCGCAAAATACTCCTTTTATATGTTTGCCAATATGCATAAAAAAAGCGTGAACCGTTCGTTGATGACTTATTGAATCCGAAGGCTCTGGTAAAACCGTGATGACAATAAGCACGAAACGGTTCACACCAACAGGCGTGAACCTCCCGCTTCGCTTATTCTCTCATCGATTAAAATTTACCAGATTTTACGGATTGAGAATAAGAGCGTTAAGCTCAAATTTATTTTATGTAATAAATTATTTCTTTTTTCTTATTCTATTGTTGTTTTATTTCTCATCTTCTGCAAATTTATCATTCTCTCTCCTTTTTTCCAAAAGTGTTTCATCTTTCTTCACTCCGCTCCCTTCAAACGCTGTCTCATCCACCTTTGTCGACGATGGGATGACTATGTTTTTGAGTGAGGTGCATTTCCCAAAGGCGAAACTGCCGATGCTCTTCACTGTGTCATAGCGTCAGTTTTATGGTTTATAATAAGTAGCACAAAACATGGGTTGTTACAAGATTTATCAAAATCTTATTTAAGTGTTCTGTACGCAAATAATATATCAAAGGGTATGCCAAGTATATCAATAGATGATTTTGTTATTGTAAGTGTGACATAAAGTCGGAATCGCAATGTTGTTTTGGTTAAAATATGTCGTTTTGACATAAAAGTGAAGGACGAAAAACAAAGGCGGAAACATTGCTGTCTCCGCCTTTGGATATTTTATTTGTTTGTTTCTAAAGCTTCTCTATCTCATCTATAGGTAAATCTGTTATCTTATGAATTAGATTAATGTCAATGCCTTCCTCTTTCATTCTTTTAGCGTTTTTCATACGTTCTTTAGCCTCACCTTCAGCCATTGCAAAGTCTACTTGATTGATATAATCACGGTAGGCTTTAAGACTACGTTCGTATCTATGTCTTTCCTCAATAGAAAGCGTAGAACAGTTAGAGAGATCCCATAATCTCTTAAACACCTCTTTATCTTTGAATTCTACATTTCCCATACGCTCCATGTTTTTTAGATTGTAGATCCATTCGTCGAAATGGTCTGCACATCTGTTGTTTGATTTTCTAAATTTAGGCAATTGGATGAAATAGCCGTGGATTTTGTCACTGACAGTTTCATTGGTTTCTGGGTTAATCAACTTCATTTCCGTAAGTACTCCGCCCTTTTTGAAAAGTCTAAAATGCGTTATAAATACTCCGATAACTGCATTGATTCCATATCTCCATTCTTTTCCTTTTTCTCCTTGCTCGGAAATCGCTCTTGAAAGATAGAATACCGCTCTGTCAACAAAAAAATCTTGTCTTTTGTTTTGCATTTCGATTATGACATTTTTGCCATTATCTAATTTACAAAATAAATCAAAGATTACTGATCTGCCATCATCTGCCTCAGATACCAATTCTTTGTTCTCATAAGTGAGATCAACAATTGGTGCTCCTGCGTCTACAAAAGAATTAAGGAAATCCATCAATAAGATTTTGTCTCCAAAAATTCGTTTGAATCCCTCGTCACAGAATGGATTCAACATTTCTGTTTTTTCTTCTTCTCTCATTTTTTTGAACTGTTATTTATTAATCCGTTCCTTCGCAAAATTACGCTTTTTTTGAATTATTCCAAATTTTTCAGTTCCCTTTCATCCATGTAGCTTCTTTATTCATATTACTGATAAATCACCAAAGGCGACCACATTGCTGTAGTCGCCTTTGATTATATCGTATTTAAAATAATACTTGCCCATTCAGGAATGGATTCTGTATATTGTTTGGCTAATTTGCCTTCCGTTAGACGGAATAGAAGCCTTGCATCTTCATTGTCGACGGAGTTGTCGTAGAAATAGGCACGGTCTACAATTTTTGCTAAAAGATTAGCATTTGCAATAGATTTTTGAAATCTAGATATGATTTTTGTGATTGGAACGTCATGTCCTCCTTCCATCACACGATTGGCAATTCTACTTGCATTTATAGCTGGCGATGCAGTGCTGACGAAAAATAATCTTACAAAAAATCCGTTGTCTAAAGCTCTTTTGACGAAATCGACTTTGTCAATTCTTGAAAGAACTGTTTCGAAAATTAAACTTTGTTTGTTTTCAAGACAATCTTCTCGTAATTTTTCACAATATTCGATTGATTGGTGAATTGCATTGACAGAATTCCAGTCTCCAAATTTCTCTTGTGCTATGATGTCTGGATTGATGTATACCGCATCCTCCATCCATTCGTGTTTTAGAATCTTTGATGTGACTGTAGTTTTGCCCGACCCATTAGGTCCGGCAATGACAATCAACACAGGTTTGTGATTATTTTGCTCCATTATTTTTTATCATTTCTCGAATCTCTTCGTAGAATTTACGATGGGCTTCTTTTGATTTCTCTTTCGCTTCCACCGCAACCTCATGCATGATCTGAGCTAACATCTCGTCTGTTGGCTCTTCCATACTTGTGAGTCTGTAACTATTTAATATTTCTTCTGGCATATTATACATTCTTTTTTCGCAAAAATATAATTCATCCCCTTTTTTTCCAAATGAATGCAAAATAAATCAGGCATTTATATACTAGTTGTCCAAACACGCTTATTTTTCATACGCTCGCCCTCCGGGCTCGCGTTGGAGAGTAGGGTTAGGGCGTTCCGCCCTTAACAATCCTCATTTTGGACAACTTCTATATAATATCCAAAATTAATCAATAAAGGCGATCACATTGCTGTGGTCGCCTTTTGTATTGTGTTGTTGCGGGCAGGTTTGAAACCAGCCCCTACGATTTACTTTGATAGCAAGTATTTCTTGAAGTCGTCGAAGTTCTTTGTCATTGCAACACTCTGCTTCTGACCCTTCATGAACTCCTGAAGCTTAGCTGGGATCTTGACCTCGTCCTTGATGATTCCCTCAACTGTGTCCTTAAACTTAGCTGGGTGAGCTGTCTCTAGGAATACACCGACTTCGTTTGGCTTAAGCATCTCTGTCAATGCTCTGTATCCTACTGCACCGTGAGGATCAAGTAAGTAGCCTGTCTTCTTGTAGCAGTCTGCCAATGTCTCTGCAATCTGCTCGTCTGTGTATGTGCATCCGCTGATCTCCGAACTGATCTCCGCGTGGCTTGCACCGTATAGGTCGTAGATACGAGCGAAGTTGCTAGGATCACCAACGTCCATTGCGTTTGCAATTGTCTGAACTGATGGCTTTGGCTCGTACTTGCCTGTCTGCAAATACTTGAAGAAGATATCGTTGCGGTTGTTGGCTGCGATGAAGCGTGAGACTGGTAATCCCATTCTCTTACCGAACAATCCGGCAGTGATGTTTCCGAAGTTTCCTGATGGCACACAGATGACGATATTGTCTTTCTTGCCCATCTTGTGTAGCTGAGCCACTGCGTAGAAATAGTAGAATGCCTGTGGCAAGAAACGTGCTACGTTGATTGAGTTGGCACTTGTTAGCTTCATGTGTGCGTTAAGATCGGCATCCATGAATGCTGACTTGACCAATGCCTGGCAGTCGTCGAACACTCCGTCTACCTCAAGGGCAGTGATGTTCTTGCCAAGTGTTGTGAACTGGCACTCCTGGATAGGCGAAACTTTTCCTTTTGGATAAAGCACAAAGACGCGGATGCCCTCTACTCCAAGGAATCCGTTGGCTACGGCTGAACCTGTATCACCTGAAGTGGCAACCAATACGTTGACCTCTTTCTGTCCCTCCTTAGCGATGAAATAGCCAAGTAGACGTGACATGAATCTTGCACCTACATCCTTGAACGCAAGTGTTGGTCCATGGTAAAGTTCCAAACTGTAGATGTTGTCGTTGACGTGGGCTAGAGGAATGTCGAATGATAGTGTGTCGTACACAATCTTCTTCAACGACTCTGCGTCTACATCCTCACCAAAGAATGCGTCTGCAACAACGTAGGCGATCTCCTGTAGGCTCATGTCCTTCATGCCTTCGAAGAATGAGTCAGGAAGATGCTTGATTACTTCTGGCATGAACAAACCTTTGTCTGCTGCAAGTCCCTTTACTACGGCCTGCTGCAATGTGGCTTTGTCTGCCCTTTTATTTGTGCTATAATACTTCATCTATTTATAAAATTAAGAATTAAGAGATAATAATTAAGAATTATGCTCTTATTCACAAGTTCCTCTATAAAAATCTCTTTCAAAAGCAGAATGCTTTCTCTGTGATCTTTGAGCCTCTGTGGTTTTATTAAAGCTCGCCCTTACGGGCTCGCATTTGTGGGTGGGTTAGGGCGTTCCGCCCTTAACAATCCTCGCTTTTGACAACCGCAGATTTAATTCGACAGATTTTTAGTCGTCAAGCAATGCTTTGATGAATTCGTCGCCGACTAATGTGCCGTAAGCACCGTCTGCACATGAGAATTCGTCGTATTTCTTCACATTGTCACCGTCGACTCCTGGTTTGTAGATCAAGAATGGGATTGGTGCTGAAATGTGTGTCTTGATTCGACATGGAGTAGGGTGGTCTGGAAGGATGGCGATTGCCACTGGCTCATTCCAGTTCTTGACTTCCTCGTAGATTGGCTTTACGATTCTGTTCTCAAGGTATTCCACCGTCTTCAATTTCAAATCCACATTGCCTTCATGTCCTGCCTCGTCGCTTGCCTCGATGTGAAGATAAACGAAATCAGATTTCTTCAAGGCGTCGATTGTGGCTTGAGCCTTGCCTTCGTAGTTGGTGTCGAACAAACCTGTTGCTCCTTCCACTTCGATGATGTCAAGACCTGCGTATTTGCCGATTCCACGGATCAAGTCGACGGCTGAGATCACAGCTCCACTTTTGACTCCGTACTCCTCTTTCAAGGTCTTCATCTGTGGCTTGTAGCCTGCCGACCATGGCCAGATGCTGTTGGCTGGATCTTTACCTGCTGCGACGCGGGCTTTGTTGATCGGATGCTCGGAAAGGATCTCCTGCGACTTGATGATCAACTCATTAAGCAAGTCGGCTGTCTTCTGTGCTTCTGGCACCTCTGCTTTTACAAGCACATCTTTGTATGGTGTGCCTGGCACGTCGTGAGGAGGTGTGCACTTCACTCTCTTATCTCCACCCTTGATTTTCAAAAGGTGACGGTATGAGATTCCTGGGAAGAAACGAGTTATCTCGTCGCCAAGTTTCTCATTTAGATAGTCGATAAGCACGTATGCCTCTTCGTCGGAGATATGTCCTGCTGAGTGGTTTTTGATAATGCCATTCTCAATACAGATGATATTGCAACGCATTGCCATCTCACCTGGCTCGATATCCACACCCATGCTGGCTGCTTCCAATGAACCACGGCCCTCAAACACCTTGCGGACATCGTATCCCAACACTTCAAGGTTGGCGATCTCACTGCCTGGGTGGAAGCCCTCTGGCACTGTTTCCAATAGACCACAGCGTCCTTTTGTTGCCAACATGTCTATAGTAGGGATGTTGGCAGCCTCAAGTATTGTTTTATTTCCTAACGACGGAATACGCTCGTCCGCCATTCCGTCGCCAAGGATAATCAAATGCTTCATAATCGTAGAATCATTATCGGATGTTTGCGATGCTGATGATGTCGGCGAATACACCGGCAGCAGTTACAGCAGCACCTGCACCATAACCACGGATCATCATTGGATCCTTGTATCTTGCAGTGTTGATGATGATCAAGTTGTTGCTTCCCTCAAGATCGTAGAATGGGTGGCGTGAGTCTACAGCCTGTAGACCTACCTTACACTTGCCCTCGTCAAGAGTAGCGACGAATCTCCAACGCTTGCCCTCTGCAGCGATAACCTTTCTCTTCTCCTCGAACTCAGCGTCGAATTTCTCAACCTTGCCCCAGAAGTCATCAAGAGAACCCTCGAAGAAGTCATTAGGGATGAATAGGTTCTTCTCCACGTCGTCCTGGCTAACCTTCAAACCGCTCTCACGTGCAAGAATAACCAACTTTCTGATTACATCTTTACCGCTCAAGTCGATACGTGGATCTGGCTCAGCAAATCTTGCCTCCATTGCCATCTTGATAGCCTTGCTCAAAGGAATCTCCTCGCTGATTGTGTTGAAGATGAAGTTCAATGTTCCTGAAAGAACAGCTTCAAGCTTCACGATTCTGTCGCCAGAGTAGATCAAATCACCGATTGTGTTGATGATTGGAAGACCAGCACCTACGTTAGTCTCGAATAGATATTTGATACCTCTCTTACGAGCTGTATTCTTCAAATTGATGTAGTTGTCGTAGTCGCCAGATGCTGCGATCTTGTTAGCACAAACGACTGAGATGTTGTGCTGTAGCAAATCTGAGTACATTGCTGCGATTGCTGGAGCAGCTGTACAGTCTACGAATACGCAGTTGAATGCGTTAAGCTCGAACAAAGCCTTCTTCAACGACTCTGGAGTTGACTCCTTACCCTCTGTCTTCAAAAGCTCGTTGTACTTAGTCAAGTCGACGCCGTTACGATCCAAGATGAATTTTGAAACGTCGGCAACACCCATCACGTTAAGTTTGACACCGTTCTGGTTCATGATAAGCTCCTTCTGTGAGTGAAGCTGCTCAAGCAAACTTCCTCCTACAGTACCTGTACCAACTACGAAGATGTTCAACTCCTGGTACTCAGTCAAGAAGAATGACTCGTGGATTGCGTTCAACGCCTTCTTGATGTTCTTCTTCTCAAGCACTACAGTGATGCTAGTCTCAGATGAACCCTGGTTCATTGCAACGATGTTGATGTTGTTTCTGCCAAGAGCGTTGAATAGTTTGCCTGCTGTACCAGTTGCGTTCTTCATGTTCTCACCTACGATGACAACTGAAGCAAGATCACGCATTGTCTGCACCTTGCAAGCGTTCATGTTTGTTAGGCTCTGGCTCAACGAGTTGAAGTAGCCTTCGTATTCCACTGGAACGCAAACTGAGAATGAACCTCCAGCTGCAGAAAGTGAGAATACTGTATATGGCACGTGGTCGCTCTCAAGCACCATAGCTGCCTCAGAGACCATACGTGGAAGATAGTCTGAAGGAAGACCAGAGAATGTGAACATCACACAGTCGTCCTGGCTTGCGATTCCCTTGATCACCTTGTCCTCTGGATTTGGTGTAGAAGAGATCACTGTTGTGTTTCCATTGCAGATGTTCTTCATTGAAAGAGGAATGTTAGCCTCTGCAAGTGGAGTAAGAGCGTCAGAGAACAATGTTCCGACACCGTTTATAGAAAGCTCTCTTGCCTCCTCGTAGCTCATGTGCTCGATTAGGTAAGCCGACGAGATTTTGTTAGGGTCAGCGCTCATGAATTCGTCGTTTGGCTTCCATACCTGCATCTCCTGAGCTCCCAACACCTTAGCGATGTAAGCTGCAGTTAGATCAGAAGAACCACGACCTAGAGTTGCGACCTCGTCGTCGTTAGTTCCTGCGATGAATCCCTGGCAAACTACAGCTCCCTTGATCTTAGAGAAAGCAGCCTTGATCTTCTCTGATGTGCTCTCCTCGTCGATTGTGTAACCGCAATCCGCGTCGCCCTCAGCGATGATGAAACGAGTAGAGTCGAGCACTCTTGCACCGATCATCTCACCAACGATCACAGAGACAAGACGCTCACCGTAAGAAAGGAATGTAGCAAGGATATTGTCTGTCCAGTCACGGAAAATGGTTAGAGCCTGCAACATGCTATCCATCTCAGCGTAAAGACGGTTAAGTTCGCTTAGAGCAGCCGACTGACTGTCTGCAGGCACTACCTGACGTGCCAATTCGGTGTGACGGGTCTTCAAATCCTCATATCTGCTGATTATAGACTTTGAGTCGCCAGTAGACGCCTCTTCAACGATCTCCTCAAGGAGGTCAGTTACACCGTCCATAGCTGAAACTACCACGATTGGGTTCTTTTCTGCCTCAACTATGCTCTTCACCTTCTTCAAATGTTCAGCGGAACCTACGATTGCGCCGCCAAATTTTAGCACTTTCATATATATTGTATTGTATATTATTTACGACTACGAATGTATATTATTTATCAATTTGCAAAGATACAAAGAATTTTCATAATTCGTAATTCATAATTCGTAATTCGTAATGAATAGAATGAAATTATCAATCCGTTGAGACGCGAGGTCTCGCGTCGTTAATTAGATACATCTCAATAATTGGGGCGTGTTATTGTTAAAAAGAAGAGAATTTTGTATTAAAGTGAATGATTTTTATATCTTTGTCGGCAGATTAAAACTTTAGAGTATATGAAGAAATTACTTTTTTCGGCCTTGATGGTATGTGCATCAAGCCTTACAACTTTTGCAAACGACGGAATTTTGGGAATTAGAGCAGACAAATCTCAGAAGTCAGTTCCATTGTCGGAGATTATGACTATTAAGGTCAACGGTGGTGATAATCCTTCTATGACAGTCAACAAGAATGACGGTACAAGTGTAGATGGATTCCAGACAATCATTTTCAATGTTGATTTGTCTAGTGTGAATGATAACGCTGCTGCTCCATCAATTCAGGTTTATCCAAATCCAGTGGAGAGTATCATTTATGTCAATGGACTTGACAAGGATGCTAACATCAAGGTTATCAGTACTGATGGTAAGACTGCTAAACAGGTTATTGGTCAGCAGATTGAGGTTTCTGATTTGGTTAAGGGTATGTACCTATTGAGCGTTGACGGTAGAATGATCAAATTCATCAAGAAGTAATCTTTCGATTTGGTTAAAACATACAAATGAATAAAAAAGGAGGCTGGATAGCCTCCTTTTTTGTATTATTTTTTATTGTTCTTTTGTCTATCGTATTCGTCTCTGATATCAGATGCCTCATCAAGTGCCATCTTCTTATCCAATCCTAACACGTCAGCATAACAACCTGCAATTTGTAAGTAGATATCTTTGTTGCCAAACTTACAGATGTTCTGAAGTCTCTCACGTACTGAAAGATCTCTCTCTGTAAACTCAATTGTGTTGTTGTCAACCAAAATGAAGTGGTAGTTAGTGTCTCCGTCTTGGTAGTATAGAATATTGCCTTCCTTCAAATTGTGGTGCAAAATGCCTTTTGTATGTAGAGTGACCATATATCTTGCAATTGACATCGCTAGGTCATAATCAAGTAGTCTGCCATATTTGACCAATGTGTCGAGACTCTTAGCTGTTGACTTCTCACATGCGAAATAGCAGTAATCCATCAGGCCGATTTTTGTCTGCTTAACGAACCCTATTGGATTAGGCGTCTCAATTCCCAACTCAAGAAGTTTGATAGCATTGTAGTATGCTTTCTCCGCCTGACATTTTTTGAAAATAGAATATACCAGACGCTCCATTTTCACGTTTTTCTGATATCTCTTGACTACGATTTCTCTGCCAAGTTCTGTGATTGCGAAACATCTTACTGCGTTGTTGTCAACGTGTAGTGTTCTACCTTTCTTTTTGTAACGAGTGTCAAGACTCTCTAAAAAGTTTACAAGATCTCTATAATTCTTATATTCGTCGCTGATTACTACTTTCATCGTATTATGTTTTTTGCAAAGATAATCAAATTCTTATTTCGCCTTCTCTTTTTTCTTGAACTTTGCCCAAAATGCTCTGCGGTCTCTTCTGGCCTCAAAGAATTTTTGACGAGCGTCACGAGCCTCTCTTTTTGCCTTTTCGACGTCGATGCCCAAAATCTCAGCATAACATCCCGCTATTTGTAGGAAGATTGTTTCACTACTGAATTTACAGAAATTCGTCATTCTCTCACGAACCGGAATCTCACTGCTTCTAAACGCCATTCTGTTATTGTCAATCAACGAGAAGTGATAACTCGCGTCGACATCTTTATGATAAAGGATATTTCCTCCATTCAAATCGTTGTGAATTATGCCTTTAGAGTGGAGCTCAATGAAGAATTGGGCAAGCGACGTCGCCAAATCTTGATCAAGAGGTTTGTCGAGCAGAATTAACGGTTCAAGACACGGATCTGTGGATTTTTCACAGACGAAATAGCAATAATCCATCAAACCACAATCTGTCTGCTCTACATATGCGATGGGAGTAGGGTTGTCGATTCCCAACTCAAGAAGCTTCATCCCGTTTCGAAATGCTCTTTCGGCTTTGCTCTTTCTAAAAAATGAGTAGACGACGCGTTGCACGGCAATTGGTTTCTTGTATCTCTTGATCACAACCTCCTTGTCGACTCCGGGAATGTTGAAACTCTTTATTGCATTTCTGGCAATGTGTAGAGGTGTTCCTTCCTGATCGAAGCGAGTGTCCAAGTTTTCCAAGAGACCGATAAGCTCCTTGCAATTTTTATATTCGTCGTTGATTACTACTTTCATCGTATCGTCGGATTTTAACTGCAAAGATACAAAATATTTTCAAGTACAAGACCCTCCCGGCCTCCCTTAAAGGGAGGAGGTGGGACAGGTGCGATGAGATCAGACCCAAGGTGGGTGGAGTCTAAATTCCTGAGTATGATGATAGTAGGGAACAAAGTCCCCCTTTAAGGGGGATTCAGGGGGTCTGGCATTAAAAAAGACGGAAGCGTCATGCCCCCGTCTTTCCAAAATATTTTGTTATAAGTAAGATTACTGTCTGCTAGCTTTCTTACGCTCAGTCTCATCAAGAATGATCTTACGTAGACGCATGTGGTTTGGAGTAACCTCAACATACTCGTCTTCCTTGATGTACTCAAGAGCCTCCTCAAGTGAGAATACGATAGGAGGGATGATCTTAGCCTTCTCATCTGAGCTTTTAGAACGCATGTTTGTAAGCTGCTTTGCCTTAGTGACGTTGACAACCAAGTCGTTATCCTTAGCGTGCTCACCTACAACCTGTCCTGCGTAAACCTCATCCTGTGGGAAGATGAAGAACTTACCACGATCCTGAAGTTTATCAATAGCGTATGCGAATGCAGTACCGCTCTCCATTGCGATCATAGAACCGTTTGTTCTCTTTTCGATGTCTCCCTTATATGGCTGATACTCTAGGAATCTGTGTGCCATGATTGCCTCACCTGCAGAAGCAGTAAGAACATTTGTACGAAGACCGATGATACCACGTGAAGGAATCTGGAATACCAAGTGAACACGGTCACCCTTCTTCTCCATTGAAACCATCTCTCCCTTGCGGACAGAAACCATCTCGATGATCTTACCAGAAACATCCTCTGGAGTGTTGATTGTCAACTCCTCGATTGGCTCACACTTCTTGCCGTTGATCTCCTTGAAGATAACCTGTGGCTGACCAACCTGAAGCTCATATCCCTCACGACGCATTGTCTCGATAAGCACAGACAAGTGAAGCACACCACGTCCGAATACCTGCCAAACGTCCTCTGTTTCTGATTTCTTTACACGTAGAGCCAAGTTGCGGTCAAGCTCCTTAACCAAACGATCGTTGATATGACGAGATGTCACAAACTTACCATCCTTACCGAAGAAAGGTGAGTCGTTGATTGTGAACACCATTGACATTGTAGGCTCGTCGATAGCGATTGGTGGAAGTGGTTCTGGATTCTCGAAATCACAGATTGAATCACCGATCTCGAAGTTCTCGATACCGATAACAGCTACGATTTCACCACACTCTGCCTCATATACCTTAGACTGAGAGAATCCTTCGAATACTCTCAACTCCTTAATTCTGTTCTTCTGGATAGAACCGTCTCTCTTAACAAGAGCGATATCCTGACCCTCACGGATCTTGCCTCTGTGTACGCGACCGACAGCGATACGTCCTACAAATGAAGAGTAGTCAAGAGAAGTGATCAACATCTGAGTTGGACCCTCATTGTAGTTAGGCTCTGGGATGTGCTCAATGATAGCGTCAAGCACAGGAGTGATATCGTCAACTCTTGGAGCCTTCCAGTCTGTACTCATCCAATTGTTCTTAGCTGAACCGTAGATAGTAGGGAAGTCAAGCTGCTCCTCAGTAGCGTCAAGGTTAAACATAAGGTCAAAAACCTCCTCCTGAACCTCCTCAGGACGACAGTTAGGCTTGTCAACCTTGTTGATGACTACGATTGGCTTCAAACCAATCTCGATAGCCTTCTGTAGTACGAAACGAGTCTGAGGCATTGGACCTTCAAATGCGTCGACAAGAAGAAGCACACCATCAGCCATGTTAAGCACACGCTCAACCTCACCACCGAAATCGGAGTGTCCTGGAGTATCAATGATATTGATTTTGTATCCCTTGTAACGGATTGATACATTCTTTGATACGATTGTTATACCACGCTCTCTTTCAAGATCGTTGTTGTCCAAAATCAGTTCTTGTGGTTTCTCACGATCAGAGAAAAGCTGTCCTGCAAGGAGCATCTTGTCTACTAGTGTAGTCTTACCGTGGTCAACGTGGGCAATGATTGCCACATTTCTTACTTTTTGCATACTAACATTTTAAATTTGTCGCAAAATTAGTTTAAACGACATTTTTAAGCAAACAAAACGGCGATTATTTATGTTATAAAACAATAAAAATGAAAAATAAAGCAGGAATAATGCTATTTAATATGTAAAAACAAAAAATATTGAGTATTTTTGGCAAAATTAACGTAAGAAGAAAGAGTATTACTATGGATAAATTGAGTTATGCACTTGGCATGTCAATGGCTTCAAATTTGAAGCAGAGTGGTTTGGATTGTATCAATGTTGATGATTTTGCAGGTGCAATCAAGGCATATTTTAATGGCGAAAAGATGCAGATGACAGCCGATGAGGCTCAGAGTGCAATCAACGAGTTCTTCGCAAAGCAGAAGACAGAGGTTATGTCAAAGAACAAGAAAGCTGGAGAAGAATTTTTGGCGAAAAATAAGAACAACGAAGGTGTGATGACAACAGCAAGTGGTCTTCAGTATAAGATTTTAGTTGCTGGTACAGGTGCTAAACCTAAGGCTACAGACACTGTAGATTGTCATTATGAGGGTCGTTTGATCGACGGTACTGTTTTTGATAGCAGCTACAGACGTGGTCAGTCAACTCAGTTCCCAGTTAACGGTGTTATTCCTGGATGGGTAGAGGCTTTGCAGTTGATGCCTGTAGGCTCAAAGTGGCAGCTTTACATTCCATCGGAATTGGCATACGGTGAGTATGGTGCAGGTGAAACAATTGAACCTAACTCTACGTTGATTTTCGATGTTGAGTTGTTGGGTATTAAATAATAGGTTTAAAACGAGTAAAAGTATGAAAAAGTTGTTTTTGGCAGTAATGTCATTGTCACTTGCTTTGGGATCAGCATCCGCTAAGACTCCAAAGAAAGATGCTAATGCGTTGGCAAACTCAGTCGATTCTGTCAGCTACGCACTTGGTATCAATATTGGTATGAGTCTTCAGGAACAGTTTAGACAGCTTCCTATTGATAATGTGAACACAGCTGTATTTTGTGAGGCACTTAAAAATGTTTTAAATAAGGATACAGCAAACTTGAAGATCAAGGCTGCAGAGTCTGGTGTCGTTATCAATAATGTGATGCAGAAGGCTGAGCAGGAAAAGGCAATGAAGGATTTGGCTGCTAATAAAATATGGATGGCCAACAATAAGACTAAGCCAGGAGTCAAGGAGACAGCTTCTGGACTTCAGTACCAAGTTGTCTTTGAAGGTGCTGGTGATAAACCTAAGACAACAGATAAGGTGTCTGTGACTTATACAGGAACTTTGACTGACGGAACAATCTTTGATAGCTCAACATCACCTATTTCATTTGAGTTAAATAAGGTTATCCCAGGTTGGACAGAGGGTATACAGTTGATGCCAGTTGGAAGTAAGTATAAATTCTTCATTCCTTCAGAATTGGCATATGGCAATCGTGCTATGGGAAAAATCAAACCTAATTCAATATTGATTTTTGACGTTGATCTTCTTGGTATTGAGAAGGCTCAGGCTCGTAGCTCTGCTAAATTCCAGTTCAAGCCTTATCAGCGAACTATGTGATTGACGAAAACGAAAACGAAAACGAAAACGAAAAAAAATACAATTATATAATGAACAAAAAGTTAATGACAGCAGTGTCTGTTATGGCACTACTTGCAGCGACATCATGTCAGAAGCAGGCTTCTACAATGTCGGTAAAGGATTTGAAGTCAGATGTTGACTCTGTATCTTACGCACTAGGTATCAACGTGGGTGACGGATTCAGACATGATTTGGAGAGATTCCCTGGCGACACAATCAATAAGAATGCTCTAATCGCAGGTTTCACTGAGGCATTGAAGGCATCTGATGATGCTGAGCTTCCATTGTCTATTGAGGACGCAAGAAACATCATGCAGGAGTATGTAACAAAAGTGCGTGACGCTCAGATCACTAAGAACAGAGCAGCTGAAGAGGCTTTCTTGGAGGAGAACAAGTCTAAGGAGGGCGTTCAGGTCACAACTTCTGGTTTGCACTTCAAGTCAATCGTTGAGGGTACAGGTAAGCAGCCATCTGATTCTTCATTTGTAAAGGTTAACTATACAGGTAAGTTGATCGACGGTACTGTATTCGACAGCTCAGTTGAGCGTGGTGAGCCTGCTGTATTCAACCTAAGAGGAGTAATCCCAGGTTTCGCAGAGGGTATCAAGATGATGAAGGAAGGCGGTAAGGCAGAACTAGCTATTCCAGCTCGTTTGGCTTACGGTGATGGCGAAGCAGGTTCAATTCCTCCAGGATCATGTATCACTTTTGAGGTAGAACTTGTACAGGTAGACCCAGAGATGCCAGCTCGTCCAGGTATGCCTCGTAGATAATTCGAAATATTAAATATTTCATATATAAGGAGACGCAATTACTCGCGTCTCCTTTTTTATTGATCTTTTTTCCGTATAGCCTCAATTTTTACGACCAATTTTGACCTTTTAATATTCAAAATTATTTACCTTTGCTCTTGAATAGAGTAAAAATGATATATAATGACTAAATCACAGATTTATTTCATAAAGTTAGCAGTATTGTTGCTTTTCTCTTTTTTCAACCTTTCTTGTGGAAGAGGAGGCGCTAACAATGCGGAGGCGAAGGAATCAGAAACAGAGTCATCAAATGCTATGACTGAATATCATGCTGCCGATATCATTAAGATGATCAAGAAAGGTAAGCCTATTCAGTTGATGAACTGTATGATTTGGGATGATTTGGATTTCACTCAGTGCGGAGATCCACGAATCACCTCTGGAATTGCTGTAGAGGTAGACGTTGAAGTTCCTCTTTACTTCAACCATTGCTTGTTTATGGGAAATGTGCTTGGAAAGTCAAAGTTCAAGGATAAGTTTTCTTGTAGTGCGAATTTCCGTCGTTCAGTAACATTCTCGGATTGCGATTTCCGTGGTGAGGTTGACTTTACTAAGGTTATGATTGCGGATAATATCGACTTCAGTAAGTCTACATTTGGAGAGAATGCGAAGTTTGATTTGGTAGAGCTTCGTGGAGGTATCAACCGTTTTTATGAGATTACAGCAGAAAAGAATTTTTCTTTCACTTCTTCTTATTCAAATGGAAATATTTCGTTCATGGATGCCATATTCAAGGGCGACGCAAATTTCCATAAGTTGATTTGCTCGGAGATGATGTTCAACAATACAACATTCGAGGGTGATGCGATTTTCTCTAATCAAACAGTGAGAGGAGCAGCATTGTTCAACTATGCTAAGTTCAACCACGATTTTGATTTGTCTTATTCTAAGTTTTTGGCTCCAGTCATTATGACTCACGCAGAGATCATGGGAAAGGTCACTCTTAATTATTGTGTCTTCAATTCTCCTAGCCGTTTTTCAAATACATCCGCTCATGCTTTGGATATGAATGAGGCTTTGTTCTTCTTTACACCTGACTTGTCTAATGTGAAGATTGAGAAGGTAGTAAACGATGAAAGTGTATATAGATTTGTATCAAGTGAAAGACACGTCTTCCGTTTGGCTGGAAATCCAAAGGATGGAAAGGAGCCGGAGACTATCAATGACGAGCCAGACAAAGTTGATCCTAAACAAATCAATATTCAAAAGGAAAAGAAAAACCAAAAGTAATTAAGATATGAATTTGAGAAATCTACGTAGCCGTGTAGGCAAGTTGTTTGTCGGCACTACAATAGCTGCAATGCCGCTTTCTATGACTTCATGTGATGAGAGTACAGTTAATACTGTTCTTGATATTTTGGAGGCACTTCTTGACAGTATGGGTTATATGCCTGAAAACGAGGATGTAGATGATGAAAATGTAGATGATCTTGACTCTGATGATACAGGTCTTCCTTCATCTAAACTTTGGACTGACTATACTCCAGCTGTAGGAAACCAGGGATCTTACGGTACATGTGTGGCTTGGGCTACAGGTTACGGTTTGAAGACTACTCTTGACAATATTGACGCTAAGCGTACTACTGCTAAGAATTCATCATCTTACCAGACTTCTCCAATTGACCTATGGCATGGAATGAGATCAACTTATTCTAGTGCGACATCTAACCAGTGTGGTGGATCAAGTTTTGATCCTGCATTCAAGGTTTTGATCAATAAGGGTGCAACTACTATGGCAAGCAAACCATTCACAGGACAGAAGATGACATGTGATGGAATGGCTGCTACTGGTTCAAGCAACAAACTTGGTGCATATCGTTTGGTTGCATATACTTCTGAATTGTCAGGTAATGGATCTTATGGTATGACTACTGCAAACTTGAAGGCTAAGTTGTGTGAGGGACCACTTGTTGTAGGTGCAAAACTAGGAGAGAAATTCATGCGTTGGAATAGCAGTCAGCCAATCACTGCTGATGATCCAGATTCTTACAACGGAGGTCACGCATATCACGCTATGTTGGTTGTCGGTTATGACGATTCAAGAAAGGCATTCCGTATCCAGAATTCATGGGGAGCATCAGAGTGGGGTGATAATGGTTTCATTTGGGTTAACTACAGTCACTTCATCAACAACTTCGCATTCGGTGTATGGTCAGCTTCTAACAATGCAAGTGCTTACGCAAGCAACACAGCTGCTACAAGAGGAATCTCAGGTGTTGATTTGAAACTTGAGGTAATCGCTGATGAGGATCTTTCAAATGGTAGCCGTAAGTTGACTTACGATATCGTTAACAATGGTTCAAGTGATGTTAACTTGGCTAACAGTAATATCGTTTATACTCTATTCAAGAAGAAGCATTTCCACGAGAAGGCTATCTTGGCTGACGTTAAGGTAGACGCAGTTCTTCCAGCAGGAGCTAAGGCATCTTCAGTATTGGGTAAGACATTGACTATTGAATATCAGTTGCCATCTCAGTTCAGCAACGGAATCTCTACAGATGCTGCTTGTTACATGTTCTTGGCTCTTGACCCTAGGAATGAGTCAGGTGATGATAATCTTGATAATAACTTCGCTTTCATCACTTCAGCTGATGCTAAACCATTGAATGTGTTCAACAATGAGATCACAAACAATGTTAAGGTGTTCTCTGCTGATTTGAGCAGCAAGATTACTAATGATTATACAGGTGCTGAGTTGATCGGCCGCTTGGCAGATGAGATGAAATAATCATCATTTGAATTATATTTACAAGGTCGGGATTCTATCTCGACCTTGTTTTTTATATAGAGGGTGATTCCTAATAATTACGAATTATGCATTACGCATTATGAATTCTAAACTAAAGCATTTCATAAACCAATACATTCTCCTTATCGCAATGGTATGGGGTATTATTGCATATCTGATTTATCATAATTTGGATCTGTCTGTCGCAACTCGTGCTGCGGTAAACTCAATAGTGGATTTCCTAATCCCAACGATGGTGCTTGTGATGCTTTACATTACCTTCTGTAAAGTGAATCTTCGTAAACTGAAATTCACTCGTTGGCATCTTATGTTGTTTTTATTTCAGGTAATAGTGATGGCTGGAATTACAGTAATCGCGTCACTACTGCAGGGAACTAAATTCGTAGTATTGGCTGAAGCAGCATTCATTTGCGTCGCCAGCCCTACAGCCACAGGAAGCGTTGTCGTCCTTACTCAACGTTGGGGAGGTAACAGCGAAACAACAACGACGTATACGTTGATTTCTAACCTTATTACAGCCTTTTTTGTGCCGGTAATGATTCCTTTTATGTCGACGCAAGATTACAGCCTGTATGATAGCTTTTTGATGATTGTACGACGTGTGACACCGCTCCTTGTCACTCCGATGTTGATGGCATTAATGACGCAGATATTATTTCCTAAAGTGATAGAGATTGTTAAGCAATGGAAAGATCTGCCTTTATATCTATGGGCGGTAGCGATGTGTTTGGCAATCTCTTTGACTCTACGTTATTTGATCACAAGTGAATTTGGAATACCAATCGAGATAGCTGTGGCGTTTGTCTCTATGATTGTTTGTGCATTCCTATTTTTCTTCGGAAAAAAGATTGGCAGAAAATATGGCGAACATATTGGAGCAGGACAGGGATTAGCCCAGCGCAACACGGTATTTATAATCTGGCTTGGTTCAACATTTCTTCATCCATCTTGTGCGATTGCAGGGGGATTCTATAGCCTTTGGCAGAATCTGTTTAATACATATCAGATGAGGAAATTTGAAAAAGAAGGAAAAATATAATGCTGACGTTTAGAATAATCTCTTTCTTAATGCGTAGTTCATCCAGATGATGAACATTAGGTAAAAAGAACCAGAACAGAATCCCATTAGTGTTATCCCCATTGCGGAACCAATATTGCTTAAAACCGTTTTATCTGTGTCGTATTTTATATCAATAAAATAGAAGAGGAATAAAAAAATCAACATGGTCGCTGTGAGTATGAGTGATTTCTTTGTCCAATTTTCCATTTTACAAAGAATCGGATATTGTAGAATGATAAGAGCGGTGGACGTTATGTAACATAAAATCTCTTTGCTCTCAAACGTAATATAAAGGACACTATTAATCACAACTCCATTTAGTAACACATAGCAAAACCATTTCAGAGGTATTGGTTTAGAAACTCTGGTTTCGACTGGTATATTTGTTGCTCCTAACTTATAAGCAATACAAAAGAATACTATGGTGAAAAATAGTGCTATCGGAAAAGTGAAAAATGAGTATAAAACTGATCCTTTTATAAAAGTATCTACAGATGATGGCTCAAATAGACAAAAATAGACAATTGGAAGTAGAGCGCAGGTATAAGACACAGCTAAGAAATAGTTACGTCCTCCTCTTTGCTTTATTGCCCATAGAAATATGACTATAGAGACAATTATAGAGAGTGTTATGCAAATGTACGCTGTCATTCCTACTTCTTTTTGTTATCGTTATCGTTATCGTTTTCGTTATCGTTATCGTTTTCGTTATCGTTTTCGTTATTTTTCCTACGTTTCTTTCCAAACAATTTTTTGAATGGAGAAATATATGTGCTGATTAGCTCCTCACCATTGTCATAATCGTGACGGTACAACAATCCTACTCCCTGTGTTTGGGAGTTGAACTGACGTAGATAACTGTTGGAAGAACGGTTGAATGCTTTGCCTCGCAATCTTCCGTTTTGCGAAATCTTATACTCAATATCGAAATCCACGATTCCACTACTGTAGTTCTCTGAGTTAAGAGAAGATATTCCTTCACGGTATCCAAAGTTTCCGTTAAGAAGCAGACGGTCGTTGAGCAAACCAGTGGAAAGAGCTACCTCAAACTCAGTATTTGATGATGTCTGGTCTTCTGTGTAAGGACGGTAGTTGAATCCTACATTCACGTCGTTATTGATCTTAGAAAGCAGACCGCTGATTTCAGAAGACAACGCTGCAAATCCGACTGCGGACATGCTAGAAGGTGATGATGCCCCCAAGTCGCTGGTGTTGAATGTTCCGAACGCAAGAAGGCTGGCGACGTTTCTGTTCATAGCCTCATCGGTATTGATTACACTTCGTACTTTACGCATCATGTCATCGTCAATATTTGGCATATTGAGGTCGAATTTCACCATAGGCTGGGAGATGGTTCCTGTGATATCCATCAAACAGTTTACCTGTGTTGTTGTGACATTGTCTTCTGCAAGAATGTCTCCAACATATGCATTAAGCGAATATTTGGCATTGACATCAAGAATGGCAGCAGCCGGGTCTCCATTCCAACGCACAGTACTTCCGTCAAGCAGTTCAAACTTTCTTGCGATGATACTTTGAATGGTGAATAGATAGTCTCCCTTCGTAATCTGATATTGTCCGAACAATTTGAACAAGTCGTCTCTTCCGTCATAAGAGAACGACAGATTTCCGTTTCCTCTGGCACGTATGACATCTCCAAGTTTCTGGTCAAGGATCAACGAAACTTGAGCATCAGGAGTGGCGTCGATTGCCGCATTGACATTGACAATAAGCGGAGTCTCTTCCTCCTCTTTTATCTTTTGTATCTTTTGTCGACGAGCTCTACGCAATTCCTGTGTAGTCATTTTGGTGTTCTTCTTGAAGGTTATGAAACCCGCGTCATCCACACCTTTCGCACCATCGAGCGGTACGACAAATTTGCTGTCTTTATTTGTTTTCGCCTTGATGTCGACATTCAATTCATCGCCGCTTCCCGACACTCCAACTTTACCTCCGATATATGCTTTGCCATAGAATAGGTCATTGTCGGTCTCGGTTGTGTTGATGGCGAGCAAATGGTCGGAATCAAGGTTGACTGCGTATTTCCAGTGGACAAATCCTTCACATAGAAGCAATGCTGATAGCAGACCAGAGTTGCCTTCTTGGTCTTTGATGTTGATGCCATTCATTCGGAACGCATTGTGTGTCATCCACACGGTGTCTGTGAATGTGTACTTGACATTGGTATAGTCAATGTTGAAATCAAAATCACGAACCAATCCAACTCCTTCCAAACCGATATCATCAAATTTTCCGTAAGCTAAAACGTCGGTGTTGAGCACTCCTGTATTGTTGCTCAAAATTCCGTCTAGCCAGATGCGTAGGAATTTCATGTCAATGTCATGAAGTTTTCCATCGATGAATAGTGAATCATTGTCGAAATATACGGCACCGTCGATCTCACTTTTCTCATGAGTTTCATAAGCAGTAATCAAATCTGTACCGAAAATCATGACATTGTTCTTTTTGTCGTAGCCAAATTCAGCCTGCAAATCTCCGAATGGATAATTGTTAAGATAAGCATCGTACAAGCCTAGTTTGCCTTCGACGGTAGGATTGCTGAACAACTTAGTCAAATAGAAATCACCGTCGCCAATACCTCCGAAAGTGATGTACTTGTTGTCCATGATATTGCTGAACTGAGTGACGTTGAGATCAGTGAACCATATTCTCAAACTGTCGTCTTTCAAATCCGTAGTCTTTCCTTGCGCGTGAAATTTCTGGTATTTGTTTTCAATATCAAACTGTTTTACATTGAGCAATTTCGGACGCAATTCAATCTCTCCTGCTCCTATGCTCCACACTGAATCTTTGATGACAACCTTTGACGGAATAATCGAGATGTCTGCAGATAGGCCATCTTTAGTGTAACCTTTCAATGCCGTCTTCATTGATAGATTACCGCTGTAAGTGACATTTTCTGAATTGCTGAAAGACAATCGCAAGTCAAGATTGTCGTCCTTAGCATTGGAGTTCAAACTGATATAGTATGGATATCGACGTTTGTCTGGATCCGCATAAGTGGAACGACAAACAACTTTAAGATTGTCGTGTGGATTCTCCACCAAAAGCAAAGCATCCTCTACAATATTGTCGTTGTAGATGAACAATGGAGCCTCGAATCTCAACTGGAATTTCTTTGTGCTGTCGTTGATGAACCCCTTTACTGTACTTTTCTGCTGAATCACAACCGGTAGTTCAATGATATCATTGATTGGCTCTGTGTTTTCAAGAGTGAAGTTGAAAGTGAAATCGTTGGCACTCTCCGAAGATGATGGTTCCACATACTTTGGATCCATCTGTTTCAATGTAGGCAAATATGAGTATGCTATCTGTTTCATGTTGTCAACTAGAGTGGCAAATGAATATTTGCCTTCAACATTACCGTTGATATAGTCTGAGATGACATTGATTCGCTTCCTGCCGTTCTTGGATGCGACGGTGTTGAGTGTGAACAAATTGAGATATAGATATCGGTCGCCACGTGTGCAAAGGAAGTTGTCAAGAGTCACAGAACCAGAAAGATCATCTATGGTTTTACCCGAACAGTTTGTAGTAATGTCGAATGAGACAGTAATCGGATCTTCTGTGGTTACCCAATTCAACTTGTCTATGTTTGCATCTTTTACGCTTGCTGTGAAATTCATCACAGGCATATCTTTGTGTCTCATGTTGACGCTTCCCTCAAATTCGCATGTGATGTTATCGTCTTTGAGAGACATGTTTCCTGTGTAGCTTCTGTCGTTTAGCTTTCCGTTGATTGTGACTCCTTGGTAGAGATAGTCTTTGAAATAGATGGTGTCGATACGTCCCTCAAGTTCCATTTCAAATTTTTCCGCCTCGACTTTCTGAATGTCCACCTCAAGTTCGAAAGCTGTTTTGCCTAAACCACTCTCTTTGCCGAATAATTTTGTCAGGTCAAAGTTTCTGGCTGCTGTGGCTCCAATGATTCCGAATTTTTCGTATTTGTTGTCTTCTGCTTTTATCACAACATCTGTTGAGATTGAACCTCCTTCTGTAGCAAGATTTCCCTCAGCATAAAGTTCTTTGAATTTGCCATACACGTTTCCGGAGAATCGGATCAATCCTAGTGAATCAACTACTGGAGGAAGGTATATTGGACGGTCAACAATCATTTGTCCCACTTTCTTAGCATCGTTAGATGTCAATGTGATGGATTTGAAATCCGCGTCTATGCCGATGGAATCTATGTTGAAAATTTCTGTGAACTTGAAATCTGCATCGAAAGTCATTGTTTCACCCATGTCCATTTGGATTGACTTAAGGTTCATTTCATGCTTTGTTCCTATGATGCTTCCGCTTAAACGAATGTCATCTTTGGAGTGCTTGAAAGAATGGACAAGAGACGAAAAGTCTGCAAGATGGATGTTGGAAGGCTTTAAGGCAAAGTCAATTTTGCTATTTGCCAATCTATGTAGGTTCTCTTTGATTTTCGGTAGCGTTATTGATGCATGAGAGAACGCCAACTGACTGTTCTGAGTCTGAGTCACAAACTCATCGAAATTGATCTCGTTTTCTGTGAGTGTCACAGTAGTGGAAAGATTACTCAATTCCAATCCCGATCTCTCCTTGAAATGTAGACGGTGAAGACGGAATTCCTGAGAGTCATCGAAGATAGATTCTTTGATGAACAAGGCTCCGTTGATATCGTTTAATGTGATATTTTGTGGACAGAATACACTGTCGACAGGAACAACCGCGTCGTCAGCAACAAAGTTCATCTTACAGTCGGTGAACGCAAGAGACTCAAGGTCGAAATCCCAGTCGAGAGAAGTGGTATCGTTAGGGTTTGTGAATGCGTCTACAAGGAAATCGTAGTTATATTTCTGTCGGTCTTTCAGGTATTTAATTCTAGCGTCAGCTTCTGTGAACTGAATTGTTCGGAAACTGATACACGACTTGAACAGAGGAAGCACATTAAGCGTCACCTTTGCTCTTTCTACGTATAGCAAGGTGTCTTTTTCTTCGTCTGATAAGTATAACTGATTTATTATAAACGCATTAGGAAAGTTCCAGTCAATTCTGTCCAATGACACATCTGAGCCTGTACGAGCCTCAAGTTCTTTCGTTACTTTGCGTACAACCTTACTTTGTAGTTGCTCATTTTGCAATACAAAATACGCCGCAGTGAATAACGTGAAAACAAGTGCGGCAAGAATAAGCACTATGTAAGTAAGTTTTTTTATCTTTGTATAAATTTTGCAGTCATTGAATAATGCTACAAAGTTAATGATAAATAAAAAGATTTGAAAATGTCAATAAACATTTTAGCAATAGAATCTTCATGCGACGACACTTCGGCTGCCGTTTTGCAGGACAACATTCTTTTGTCCAACGTGATTGCAAGTCAAAAGGTGCATGAGAGTTACGGTGGTGTGGTGCCAGAGTTGGCTTCACGAGCTCATCAGCAGAACATTGTTCCTGTTGTAAGTGAGGCAATTAAGCGTTCTGGTTTGAAGAAGGAAGACCTTCACGCAGTGGCTTATACTCGTGGACCAGGTTTGATGGGTAGCCTTATGGTCGGAACATCTTTTGCAAAAGGATTCTCATTGTCGTTGGGTATTCCGTTGATTGATGTCAATCACCTTCAGGCTCACATTTTAGCCCATTTCATCGAAGAAAAAGGTGAGGATCACAAGTGTCCGCCATTTCCATTCCTATGCTTGCTAGTGTCGGGAGGAAACTCACAGATTGTGTTGGTGGAGAACTATAACAAGATGAATATCATCGGTCAGACTATTGACGACGCTGCTGGTGAGGCATTTGACAAATGTGCTAAAGTGATGGGACTTCCTTACCCTGGTGGACCAGTGGTGGATAAGTTGGCTAAGGAGGGTAATCCTGAGGCATTTAAGTTCTGTAAACCACATATCCCAGGTTTGGATTACAGTTTCAGTGGTTTGAAGACATCGTTCCTATATACATTGCGTGATGAGATCGCTAAGAACGAAAACTTTGTAGCAGAGAATGTCAACGATTTGTGTGCTTCGTTGCAGACAACAGTTGTGGATATCTTGATGGATAAGCTTCGTAAGGCGGTTAAACAGACTGGCATCAACCACGTTGCTGTGGCTGGTGGAGTGTCGGCAAACTCAGCATTGAGAGCCGCATTCGAGGATCATGCTCGTCGCTACAAGTGGAATATCTACATTCCTAAATTTGGATACACTACAGATAATGCTGCGATGGTCGGTATTACTGGTTATTTCAAATACAAGGATGGCGATTTCAGCGACGTCTCACTGCCTCCATTTGCAAAAGTTACAATCTGATAAAAATTAGAAATGTTAAATGCGGAATGCTAAATTAGAATTTACTCTAATTCGGCATTCCGCATTTTTATTTGCCATTTTGCATTTCTAATTTAGCATTTAATATTTAACCAACTCCTTGATAATCTGCTTGATCTCACCTTTTGACAAATATCCAAGACTCACGTACGGATCACCCTCTTTAGGAATGAACATAAGAGTTGGCACAGACTGGATGTTGAATGCGATGGCAAGACGCTCTTCTTGCTCTGTGTTGACTTTGTAGAAATTCACTTTGCCTTTGTATTCAATTGACAAAGCCTCTAGACTTGGAGCAATTTTCTTGCAAGGAGCACACCAAGTAGCATAGAAATCAATCACTGTAGGCACTTGCGATTTATTAACCCATTTCTGCTCAGGGTCGTGCTCAAAATCATAGATTTTTTCAAGAAACTGATCATATGTGATTGTGTCAAGCTTTGCTTCTTTGGTTGTCTCCTTATCCTCTTTTTTAATACGTGCCTGAGTCTCAACTCCATTTTTTGGAGTACAGCAAGCAAGTGATATCATAGCGATGATTGCACGAAAAAAATTCTTCATTTTGTAAATTTTTTAGTCTTCAATTTAGGACAGTCGTAGAAGGAGAATTCTGCCTCTGATTCTACGTTTTCTCCAGTTATTTCTATCAATGAATGGCATCCCATGAAGGTGCCGTCTTCAATTCTTTTTATTCCGCTTGGTAATGCTACTCGTTCAAGTTTCTCACATCCTGAAAAGGCTGCTTCTCCAATTGCTTGCAGCGACGCGAGGTCTTGTGAATTAATGGTTGCCAAGCTCTTGCACCCGTCAAATACATTTACTCCAATCTCAGTCAAAGTTGTTGGCAATGTTATTGTTTGCAACTTCTTGCAGTCGGAAAATGCTCCGTAGGCAATGGCGTTTAAATTACCTTTTAAAGATAATTCTGCAAGGTTTTCACAACCGTGGAATGTCATCTTTGGAAGAGTGTCAAAACTGGCCTCTATAGTGGCTGATTTCAGCGAACTGCAACCATTGAATACGTACTCTCCAAGTGAGTCCACGAAAGATGGAATAATTAATGTCTCCAATCCACTACGGTCAAATGCATGGTCTCCGATGGATAGTTTGTCGTTGCCAGCTTCAAACTCAACTGATTTCAATGCAAGATTCTCTCCAAACACCCACGACTTGATTTGATTCACGCTCTTCGGAATCGTTATAGATTTTAATGCTCTACAGGCGATGAAAGCGTCGTGATCAATCAATTTTAGAGTAGACGGTAGTGTTGCCGATTCAAGTGCGGTGCAGAGGTAGAAACAGTGGTGTGGAATGCTCTCCACTCCTTCTGGAATCACTATTGATTTCAACTTTCCACAGTCACCAAACGCGGTAGGACCGATTGCTTTTAATTTCGACGGTAGTTTCACCGACTCTATCTTTCCACATTTGCCAAATGCTTGTTTGGCAATTTTAGTCACAACATACCATCTTCCTCCATTTTCTACACTATCTGGCACCACCACTGCTTTCGACAAAGATTTGTCTGCCGATAGAAGTGTCGCCTCTCCCGTCGCCTCATCAAAAGAGTATGAGAAAGGGGCTGCAATAGCAGTTATGACACTTGACAATACTGATAATGTCAGAATAAATAGTCTATGCATTTTATTGTGATTTGATAGATATGCGTCAACATATCGCAAATGTAAACAAAAAGAGTAGAATGACAAAACGTGCTAAGCTTATTATCTTTCTAAATACAAAAAGAGGAAAGCATCATGCTCTCCTCTCTTATTATCTTTACTTGTCCTCACTTTTTGCTCGGGCAATGTGATTAATCGTTTTTATAGATTACTTGTAAAGAAGATTCAAAGTCTTTACTATTTCATCTTTAGTAGCTCCATCGTATTCGTCCAATTCATCAGTAGGAATAGGTGCAGAAACGACAGAACCGTCAAGTTTGACATTCGAAGTTCCTAACTCCTTTGCTGTATTGTAAGCTTCCTTTGCAATTGTTTCGTTTGCATACTTGATGTAATAAGTGCCTCCAACAAGTTTGTCTCCATCAAAATGGTACACAATGATCTGACCCATTCCCTCTTGTGAAGTTGATACAATTACATCATCACCGTCAACAGTAGTTCCTTTCTTATTTCCGTACTTCTCGAACATTTCTGTTCCATCTTCCTCATCGTCATCGCTACAAGAAGCGAATGATGCTACTCCTGCCATCAACATTGTCCAAGATAGCAACATTAATAAATGCTTTTTCATAGAATTAAAATAAAGTTGTTAGTATTGTAATTTAGTCTGGCATTTCTGCCATAATCTTAAATCCGATTAAATATTATAAAGACGGGGACATGCCCCGTCTCTACAATATAATATTGCTTATTTCTTAGTGATCTTAGCAACAGCGTCCATGATCTCCTTAGCTACCTTCTCTGCCTCTGCCTCAGTTGCAGCCTCAGAGTAGATACGGATGATTGGCTCTGTGTTAGACTTTCTCAAGTGAACCCAGCTCTCAGCGAAGTCGATCTTAACACCGTCGATGTCGTTAACCTCCTCATTCTTATAAGCCTCCTTGATCTCAGCAAGAACCTTGTCTACGTTGATGTCTGGAGTAAGCTGGATCTTGTTCTTAGAGATGAAGTATAGAGGGTACTCTTTCTTCAACTCGCTGACCTTGATAGCCTTGTTAGCAAGGTGAGTCAAGAACAATGCGATACCAACCAATGCATCTCTACCGTAGTGGCTCTCTGGATAGATAACTCCTCCGTTACCCTCACCACCGATGACAGCGTTAGTCGCCTTCATCTTAGTAGTTACGTTAACCTCACCTACTGCAGCAGCGTTGTATACACCACCACGACGCTTAGTTACGTCACGTAGAGCACGAGTTGAGCTCAAGTTAGAAACTGTATTACCTGGAGTCTTGCTCAATACATAGTCAGCAACTGATACCAATGTGTACTCCTCACCGAACATGTCACCATTCTCAGTGATGATAGCCAAACGGTCAACGTCTGGGTCAACAACGAAACCAACGTCTACCTTCTCCTTCTTGCAAAGGTCAGCGATGCCAGTCAAGTTTGCTGGGATTGGCTCTGGGTTGTGAGCGAAGTGTCCTGTAGCCTCACAGTTCAAGCCCTTAACATTCTTAACGCCAAGACGCTCAAGAAGCTTAGGCAAAATGTTACCACCTACAGAGTTAACGCAGTCAATAGCTACTGTGAAGTTAGCCTTCTTGATAGCCTCAACATCAACAAGCTTCAATGCCAATACCTTGTCGATATGAATATCGTCGTAATTATTTACGTTCTTTACCTGTCCTAGATCGTCAACCTCAGCGAATGTGTATTCATCGTTGTCAGCCATCTTTAGAACTTCCTTTCCGTCAGCATCTGAAAGGAACTCACCTCTTTCGTTAAGAAGCTTCAATGCGTTCCACTGCTTAGGATTGTGGCTTGCAGTGAGGATGATACCACCGTCTGCCTTCTCGTTTACAACTGCGATCTCAGTTGTTGGAGTAGATGCAAGACCAATGTTAACAACGTTAACACCAAGACCTACAAGTGTACCAGTTACGATAGAATCTACCATTGGTCCAGAGATTCTCGCGTCGCGACCTACAACGATTGTTGCAGCCTTCTTACCACATCTCTTAGAAATCCAAGTGCCGAATGCGGCTGTAAACTTTACTACGTCAAGTGGAGTTAGGTTATCACCTGTTCCGCCACCAATTGTTCCTCTAATTCCGGAAATTGATTTTATAAGTGTCATTTCTTATTAAATTTTTCGTTCAAATCCAATATTAATGCAAAACTATAACAAAATTTTAGTGATAAAAAGGATATATTTGCAAAACCTTTGCCGAAAGGTTAAAATATATGAAAAAAGCGTATTTTTTAATAATTGCATTATTTATAGTCCTATTCTCAGCTTGTTCGCCCGTGAAGTATGTGGCGGACGGAGACTTTTTGCTCGATGATGTGAAGATGGATTTGAAGAATACGCAGTTGAAAGAGAATGATGCTGAATCATACGTCCGTCAGCAACCTAATCTTAAAATTTTCGGTCTTTTTCGTGCTCATCTACGCTTATATAGCCTATCTGGAAAAGATACAACCAAACGAATCAATCGTGCTCTTAGAAAAATGGGAGAGCCTCCGGTCATCTATAATTCGATGATGCGAATCCAATCTGAACGTCAGATAGAGAAATACTACCGTGCTAAGGGATTCATGAATGCGAAAGCATCTTCTGACGTGGAGTTCAAGAAAAAACGAGCTGTGGTGACTTATCATGTCGACGAGGGTGAACCGTATAGAATAGAAAATATTGAATTCGACTATCGTGGAGATACTGCGATAAAGAAAATTGTGGAGACGGATAGATTCTATGAGTCTAAACTAAAGTCGGGTATGCTCTTTGATAGCGATGAGTTGGATGCTGAGCGTAATAATATGTCTGGCTTGTTGCGTCGACGAGGATATTTCTATTTCACAAAGGATTATATCACTTACACTGCCGACACAACAGTGGGGGATCATAAGGTTGATGTTACTTTGGAATTGAAACCGTTTTCAAAGACTATGTCGGATGGAACTCGCGTCGACGTGCCTCATGCTCAGTATAAGATTGCAGATATCTCAGTCGTTACTCTAGATAAACCTAATGTCTCTTTTTCTGAAGTCATGGCTTACGATAGTGTGAGATCGGAGGAGGGAATATTGATCAAATATTTGTATCGACCATTCCTTCGTTCTTCTGTGATTGAGGATAATGTGATGTTTGGAACCGGAGAATTTTACAATTCATTCCGTTCTGATTTTACTTTGTCTAAGTTTAATTCACTAGGTATCGTTCGTGCAGCCTATATCAACTACTACGATAAACACAACGATGCGAATGAGGTTGATTGCCAGATAACACTTTCTCCAACAAAACCAAAATCAGTTTCTGCTAATGTGGAGGCAACAACAACATCCGGAGATTTCGGATTTGGAGGTACATTGGGTTGGAGTCACCACAATGTATTCCGAGGTTCTGAATGTTTGACATTTAAGTTAAGCTATTCTCAGGAGGCTATCAGTGGAATGGATATCACCAATGATAAGATTCGTGATTATGGAGCCAGTGTTACGCTTGCCATCCCACGCGTTATGTTCCCATTCCTTACTCGTGATTTCAAACGACGTATCAATGCCAATACTGAGCTTAACGCATCATTCAATGTCCAGCAGATGGGATACAAACGTGACCAACTTAGTTTGGGTTGGCAGTATAAGTGGCAACGTCGTCGCTTCTACAATTTCACAATTGATTTCCTAGACTATAATCTTGTGAGAATGGCTGATGCTGATGCATTCCGCAACAAGTATTTCAATCAGCACACCAATCCGATTCTTCTTTACAACTATACCGACCACCAGATCCTATGTAATGGTTTTGGCTATACGTTTGATAATATGTCAAGCAAACGTGTCTTGAATAAAAAACTATTTAAGGCTAGTTTTGAGACAGGTGGCAATACGTTCCACCTTTTCAAAGATGTGTTCCATTATAAAGAAAATGAGATCGGACAACGTAAAATATTCGGTGTTCCATATTCTCAATATGTGAAGACGGAATTGGAATATGCGTTCAACCAATACATCAACGAGAAGTGTCGAATGGTCTACCATGCAAAAGTAGGTGCGGCTGTACCTTACGGAAACTCAGATGGTGTGCCATTTGAAAAACGATTCTACGCTGGAGGTGCGAGTGGAGTGAGAGGTTGGGCGGTCCGCACACTTGGCCCGGGAAAATTTCCGTCTTCTAAAGACTATATCGCACAAACTGGAGACTTGAATCTTTTGCTTAATATGGAGTATCGAATCAAGTTGTTCTGGAAACTTGAACTTGGTATTTTTGCTGATGCTGGAAATGTGTGGACAATATATGACTATGATGACCAACAGGGTGGAGCATTCTACTTGAATGAGTTTTATAAGCAGATTGCCTTGGCTGGAGGTGCCGGATTGAGGATTGATTTCTCATATTTCTTGATTCGTTTTGATGTCGGACTTAAATTCCATGATCCGACACGTATGGATACAAATGAGCAGTGGAGACCTGCTCACGGTATGAATTGGAATGATGATTTCTCTTGTCATTTTGCAGTGGGATACCCTTTTTAAATGCGAAATGCTAAATGAAAAATGCTGAATATAAAAATTAGAATTGTAGGGGAGGGTTTCAAACCCTCCCATTGAATATAGAGATTATGCAAAAAGTAAATAAGACATTGGAACTTCGTGAGAGGGTTCGTAGAGTAAAAGAGATGCTACGTCTTTCCATGGACGGAAGCACAGCTGCAAGATTGCGTCATTTGGGATATAAGTTGGTCTTCGGTGTCACTTATCCACGTTTGAGAGAATTGACAGTGGAGATCGAGCCAGATGCTGAACTTGCAGAGAGTTTGTGGGGATTGCGTCAGCGTGAGACAATGCTTATTGCCACAATCATCATGCCGACGGAATGTTGCACACGTGAGATTGCAGATAAGTGGGTAGGGGAGGCTTTCAATGAAGAGATAGCAGAATATCTTTCTCGTAATCTTTTTATTCGTCTCGACTTCGCTGAGAGTATTGTGGAGAAATTAGCCGTTGCGACGGAATGGCAGCAGACTCTTATCGGATATTCTCTACACTCGCGTCTACTTATGAATAATAGATCCAATGATGAGATGATTAATAAGTATTTGTCAA
Source organism: Paludibacteraceae bacterium (assembly GCA_045641065.1). GTDB lineage: Bacteria > Bacteroidota > Bacteroidia > Bacteroidales > Paludibacteraceae > UBA1723. The sequence continues at coordinate 47,347 of JAZUGF010000004.1, forward strand.
AATCTGTTGAAGATATAAATAACACCGACAAGAAAGCGTTGGCATCAATAGCTTTCTTCTTAAAACAGGTAGCTCGACGTGAGAAGCATCTAGACAAAGTGAAATCAATAGCATCTCAACTTAAATCTTCAGAAAATATCTCTGCACAGTGGATGGCCGAGGAGGTTAATACTTTTGTTGAGTATAGCTTGTAGATTTATCATGCAAGACGGGGCATGCCCCGTCTCTACAGATGATGTTTTATAAAAAAATAAATGTCTTTTATCTTAACAACCATTTCCAAATTGGGATGACTTCAATAGTCAAATTTGATTCTTCGATAGTCTCCTCTTCATCGTAAGTGATGATTATTGCTCTTTTCAACGGATATAATTTGTTAAGTGCAATTAATGCAGAAACTTCGCGAACTCTGGTTTCAGTATTCTGGATGCTATATTATGCTTGAATGGCAATGGCGTCATCCGGTATATAGAAATCCACTTCGACATTCTGCCTTCCTCTTCAAATTCAAAAGGTCGTTTTACTAATTCTATATTCTCTACATCTTCTTGTCCCTCTTTGATAAGTGTTCTAAAAATATCTTTTTGCATCGTGTTTTTTTGTATAAGTTAACGTCTATCTGATATTATTTATTGCCAGTAAATAAAATCGGCTGTTTTTATTTATTGTCAATAAATAAAACTCTCAAATCAACTCCGGTTAATCTCTTTTCATCCTAGAAAAGTCGTAGACTTTCTCTGTGAACTTTGTGTCTCTGTGGTGATAATTCGAGTTGTCAAACACGCTTTTTCTTTATACGCTCGTCCTACGGACTCGCGTTGGAGGAGGGGTTAGGGCTACCGCCCTTAACAATCCTCATTTTAGCACAACCTATAAAATCTCCAAAAACTCTCAAATCTATTCTGTTTAATCTCATATCCTCATAGAAAAGTCGTAGACTTTCTCTGTGAACTTTGTGTCTCTGTGGTGATAATTCGAGTTGTCAAACACGCTTTTTCTTTATACGCTCGTCCTACGGACTCGCGTTGGAGGAGGGGTTAGGGCTACCGCCC
>JAZUGF010000005.1:0-41075 GCA_045641065.1 Paludibacteraceae bacterium
AGATGCAGAGATTGTTGGTATTCTCAAGAAGGCTTCTCCACTTCTCTGAGAATCTCTGACGGTCCGACTGACTACGTGGGCTCCACATAGCAGGACCTTTCGACTTGTTAAGCATACGGTACTGGATGGCAGTCAAGTCTGGGACGATACCCATCTGTCCGCCCATCGCGTCGATCTCTCTTACAATCTGTCCTTTTGCAATACCTCCCACTGCTGGGTTACAACTCATCTGTGCGATAGAGTGCATATCCATCGTAATTAGAAGAGTCTGCGAACCAAGGTTGGCTGCTGCTGATGCCGCCTCGCAACCAGCGTGACCTGCACCGATAACTATGACGTCGAAATTGAATTTCATTTTATTTTAGCTTGTTAAGAAACGCTTCCTCAAGTAGAAGTTTTTTTAGACGAAGTGCCCAAATCTTATTGCTTTGGCCTGAAGCAGTCTTTCCTCCGACCAAAATGAACTCTCCTTTATCTCCAGTCTGGAAAACTCCAGCATCGGCAATGGCTCCTACGGCATTGGAAAGATCCTTGTGTTCGTCAGATGACCATGTTAATCCACTGTCGTTGGACGTGTAGCATTTAGTAGAATATGTACCGTCTGTTAAAATTCCACCAAGGATTCCAAGTGTGCTGCCGAAATTAAAGGCAATAGTTTTATCCAAATATGGAAGGCCTTCAGATGCGTTTGTCAAACACTCAACGTTGCCATATCTGTCGGCTGCCCAAATCTCTGCGTTGTCTCCTTTCTTTGCGTAAAGATATCCAAGAACTGTGTATCCGCTTGGAGCAGTGAATGGACGTACAGTGTCAACGGCGAATTTCTCAGGCAATGGTTGAGATACCTTAACCACTCCACTATTGCTGTATGATTTGATGTAGCCACCGTCAAGCATCCAAATTTGGTTGTTGAGTGAGTAAAGCAACTGACCACTTGTGATTGCCTCTAATTTGTAAAAATATAGATTGTTAGAAGCTGCTTTATACACAGCACCGGATTTGCCCTGCACATATAGAGTGTCGCCTAGATTGCAAAGAGTGGATAATTCCAATGTCTCAGGTGCTGAGACGGTGTGGTTGCTCCACTGCTTGCCATCAGTAGAAAATATTGCATTGCAGGCATCGTTAGTCTGGTAGAATTGCCACATTACATTTCCTTGCATCAACGACTTTTGAGATAGTATTGCTTGCTCCAAACCAGAAACAGTTCCAGCATTTGTCCATTGGAAAGCGTCAACATCATATTTGTGGACACGGACTTCCAACGTATACTCTTTCTTGGACTTGTTCTTTGCGTTTGTGGAAATGATAGAAACAGGCTTAGTGAAATTCAATGCCACGGTGTTTCTAAACTCAATAAAGTCGGAACCGTTATATGAGTATTGGAAACTATTATTGTTTTCCGAGTATGAATAAATACTTGGATATAGGGAGTCTATACGAGTTCCATAAGCCAAAGAGTCGTAGTTGTATATTTTCCCTTCTGTATCATTGACGATAAACACTACATCGCTTCCAATCTGTGGAATGATGACACGGCGGATTCTTGGGTCTGGTGTTGTCTCCTCCTCGTCATCTTTACAGCTTGAATTTACTGCTGCAAGTGTAAAAGCAGTGATGTATAGTAATAAATTGCGTAGTTTCATATTTATTTGAATAAACTATAAGTTCCATAAGTAATTGCGAGCCATACTACATATCTTACGGTCTTTCCGAAAAATACCCAGAATAATACGCCCCAAAACGGTGAACGCATCAATCCGAGTGCCATGACGATGAAGTCTCCAATTCCTGGTGTGAACGAAAAGAATCCAAGCCAGATGCCACGTTGCTGCACCCATTTTTTGGCTTTCTCCACTTTTGCTTCATCAAGACCACAATATTTTGTTAGCCATTCCGTCTTTCCAAGATAACCTAATGCATAACAGGTCATTGCTCCGAGTGTGTTGCCAAAAATGGCTGCTGCTAATACGTGGTATGTATTTGCTCCGGATGCCCAGACTAATGAGAATACAGCCTCAGAAGGCAAGGGTAGTACCGTCGCTGCTAAAAATGCCGCTAAAAACAGTCCCCAACATCCGTATTCTGCAAGCCAAGCTAAATCCATACTATTCCAATCCGATAAGTTTTACGGCAAGATAACCTACCGCTAATAATACAAATAATCGGTACATCCATGTGATGATCAATTCGCGTCTGTAGAATAACGTTACTGCTCCACCTATGCAGAATGTGCCGAGTGTGATGATTGTGCTCAACATTGATTCGAATCCGAAATTCATTGCCACTGCGAAGAATGTGGCAAGCATGATTATCACCACTAACAATGAGTATTTTCCTCTTTGCTGGATGCTCTTATTACTGAAATGACTAGAAAGTCGCATCACGCATACGAAGATGAAAGCAAGCAAATATCCGTAGAATATCTTGCTTAATCTTCCGAATTTCTCAAATTCTGAAAAGTCGTTGAGACTGAAACTTGGTGTCGCTGTCCATGACATTCCTTCAAAGTAACCCAACTGGTAAATTCCCGCTACTGCATAAATGGCTATGGTTAAACCTCCAAGTGAGATGCTTAAGACTGTCTTTAACAGTAGACGGTTGCTAAAGTAAAGAAAAGCAAGCACCGGAATCACATTAAGTGAGAATGGAGTGTAGACCACCGAACCGATTGTGATAAGTCCACCGATATTGAAAGAATGCAATTCATTAAAGCTTTCCGACAATGCGAATGCCGACGCAATTATCGCCAATTCAATCAATGTAAGGAAGTAGCCATAGTTAACAGCCTCTTTCTCAAGCGATATTATCATTACAAATATGCATAGCACCGACGGGAGTATCGTTGATGCTCTTAAAAGTGAGAATCCTGTGTTGATGATGCCTATCACAAAACTAATTAGGAGTATACATGCGAAGTTTACCCAGTAGGTCACAAGTGTAGGAATCTCTACCAGTTTTTCCACCGTCGCCATAAATCTTAGATTTCCTGCTTCTGATAGTAGGAATGTGGCGTTGAATGGGATCAACCACAAAAGAAGAGCGGCACATACAATCACTATGTATGCGACTAATGATGGTTTAACTTTGTCTTGAAAGGTTCCGTTATGCATCTGCTCCCTTTGGTTGTTTTTGTATTTTCTTAAATAAGGGCAACCACAAGGGTTGCCCCTACATTAATTGTCTGTTTTTATAGATCGAATCCGATATCGCGACGGAAGTATTTCTTCTCGAAGTCGATAACCTGTGCGTTAGCGAAAGACTTTGCAAGAGCCTCTGCTTTTGTTGCACCGTATGAACTGATTGAGATTACACGTCCACCGTTTGTCAATACCTTGCCATCAACCATCTTTGTTCCGGCGTGGAATGCGATTGAATCCTTCACCTTGTCAAGACCTGTGATGACCTTGTTCTTCTCATATTCCTCAGGATATCCACCTGATACCAACATCACTGTAACAGCTGTACGCTCATCTTCCTCAAGTGTACGCTTGTCCAAATCTCCTGCAGCTACACCCTCGAATGCGTCAACCAAGTCTCCCTTTACACGAAGCATTACAGCCTCTGTCTCTGGGTCACCCATACGTACGTTGTATTCAATTACCATTGGCTCGTTCTTAACGTTGATCAAACCAAGGAAGATGAATCCTTTGTATGTGATGTTCTCTTTTGCCAAACCTTCTACTGTAGGGATGATGATACGCTCCTCAACCTTCTTCATGAATGTCTTGTCTGCGAATGGCACTGGCGATACAGCACCCATACCACCTGTGTTAAGTCCCTTGTCTCCCTCGCCGATACGCTTGTAGTCTTTTGCTACAGGAAGCACCTTGTAGTTCTTTCCGTCTGAAAGAACGAATACTGAACATTCGATACCTGACAAGAACTCCTCAATGACAACTGTCTTGCTGGCGTCGCCAAACTTACCAGTCAACATAGTCTTAAGCTCTGCTTTTGCCTCTTCCAATGTGTTAAGGATAAGCACTCCCTTACCAGCTGCCAAACCGTCTGCTTTTAGTACGTATGGAGCCTCAAGCTCAGCTAGGAATGCGAACGCATCCTCGATAGTCTCGTTAGTGAAACTCTTGTATCTTGCAGTTGGAATGTTATGACGCATCATGAATGCCTTGGCGAAGTCCTTGCTTCCCTCCAATCTTGCACCTTCCTTAGATGGTCCGATTACCTTGATGCTCTTTAGTGCAGCGTCATTCTTGAAATAGTCATAGATGCCTTTTACAAGTGGATCCTCTGGACCTACAACTACCATTTCGATGTCGTTCTCAAGCACGAACTTCTTGATTGCGTCGAAATCGTCAGCCTTAATGGCAACGTTCTTGCAACCTACAGTCTTTCCGTTAACCTCTCTTGTAAGAAGTTCTGTTCCAGCATTACCTGGTGCAACGAAAAGGTTGTCTACTTTCTTGCTCTCTCTAATCTTCCAAGCCATGGCGTTCTCTCTACCACCGCTTCCCAATATTAGTACGTTCATCTATGTTTTGTTTTTTCTCGAAAAACGTGGACAAGCCACTGTCTCTGCGAGTGTGATTATTACTCTATTTTTTTGAATGTATAGCCTTCATTAAGAAGCCATTCAATGCTTTTTGCTAACGCTCCTTCAATATTCTTCCTTGATTTTAACGAATCATGGAAGACGATGATTGATCCGTTTCTGGCATATCGCTTCACCTTATTGAAGATGTCGTCTGGAGTGAGGCTTTTATTGTAGTCTCTTGTCACTACATCCCACATCACTATTTTGTATCTTTTTCTGAGATGACGGATAGTGGTCGGACGTATGATTCCGTGTGGCGGGCGAAACAATGGAGAGTGAATAAGCTGGTTGGCTTTCTCCACGTTCTCGCAATAGCGTTTGGCTGAAGTGCCCCACGAACGGAGATGATTATAGGTGTGGTTGCCGACATTATGACCTCTCTCCACTACCATCTTGAAGATGTCAGGATATTTGCGGACATTATCTCCTACACAGAAGAAGGTCGCTTTTACATTGTAGCGGTCAAGTGTGTCAAGCACCCATTCCGTCACCTCTGGTATAGGACCATCATCAAATGTGAGATAAATGTTTTTTTCCTGTTCTTTTTTTATACGCCACGTCGTCCAGGGAAAAAATGCCCTGAACAGACGTGGTGGTTGTTCTATAATCATCAGTGAACTATTATTCCTCTACCTCCTGATAAAAATCCTCAGCTTCTTTACGGATCAAATCTGCTTTTTCCTTGCTACATGCCTTTGTGGCTGTTGCAGCTATGTATCTCATCATGTCGAAACGCTCGCTGATGTCCTCAGAAGCAGATTTTCTCTGATCTTTTGTAAGAGACTTGTTCCATACTCTATACTGTTTGCAGTTCTCAAAGATCTCGTCGATGATAGCTTCTGCTTTCTCTTTCTCTCCAAGTCCAGCATACAAATGAGCGATGTTGCATGATGTTAGGTCGATTGGTACGTTGTATGTAGGAATCTCCTTAACACACTTGTCAAGTACCTCAACAGCCTTGTCTTTCTTGCCCTCTTCTGCAAGTTCAGATGCAAGACGCACGAACATGTGACGGAATGTTCTAGCCATACGGCAGTTGTTCTCATCCATGTAGATGCCTGGCTGACTTACGTTACCCCATTCAAACTTGTTCATCATGTTGTTGTACATCTTCTCTGTGTTGACGCCACCGCCTGTCTTGTATGGAACCAAACGGTATGCCATACCCTCAAGCTCAAGATACTCGTCAAGACCAAGATAGCTGTCTCTTCCTACTGTGACTGCGAAGTAGATAGGTGTCTTCCAATCCTTGTTTGAACGGATCAAGTCAAGGATGAACAAATCTTGCTTGCCAAGATAGCTCTTCTTGCTCAAGTCAAACTTGATGTCCTCGATTCTTGCCTTAGTCATATCCAACATGACTCTCTTCATGTGTGGCTCAACCTTACCTCCGTTATCTGGATTTGGCTCGTTGACTACCATAGTAGTATCCTTCAATACGCGGACAGTATCTTTTGGATCAACAATTCCAGCTTCAACTACAGCCTTCTTGTCAACGTGCTGTATAAGCTTAGTTGTTGGGATGATGTCAATACCTTCTCTATAACCAAGTTGTTTAGCAGTACGCTTGTCAAGCAAGTACTTGAATCCTTCATCGATAGTCATCTCTTTGTCGATACGCTTGTCAATATAAGCGACGTCCAACTTGCCGTTAGAGTAGTCTTTACTCTTCATTGTCATTGGAATAGCCTTTGACTCGTATGCATCTCTCTGCATCTGATCTACGTACCATGCCATCTGCAAGTATGAAAGGTTAGCGACGCGGCAGTCTGTACCTACACCTTCAACCTCCTGATTGTACCACAATGGGAATGTATCGTTGTCTCCGTTTGTGAAGATGATACCGTTAGGCTCAACTGTCTTCAAATAGTTAGCACCGTAATCACGGCAAGTGTATCTATCGCTACGATCGTGATCATCCCAGTTTTCTGTTGCCATGATTGTTGGAACACTCAACGACAATAGTGTCGCTAAAACTGCTGCGATACGCTTGTTTAAGTATTTGCTGATCAAATTGAAAATCCAAAGAACTCCTAGTCCGATCCAAATACAGTAAGCATAGAAACTTCCTGCGTATGCGTAGTCACGCTCACGTGGCTGGAATGGATACTGGTTCAAATAAACCACAATCGCCAAACCTGTCATGAAGAATAAGATGCTTACTAGCAAGAAACTCTCTGTTCCCTTCTGTTTCTTGTCGAACTGGTAAAGAATACCAAGCAAACCAAGAATCAAAGGCAAGAAGTAGTAGCAGTTTCTACCCTTGTTGTTCTTCAAATCATCTGGTAGAGTAGACTGGTCTCCTAGACGCAAGCTATCAATAGCATCAATACCTGAAATCCAGTTTCCGTGTGTGATTTCTCCGTGACCCTGGATGTCATTCTGTCGACCTACAAAGTTCCACATGAAATATCTCCAGTACATGAATCCTACCTGATACTTCAAGAAGTATGTCATGTTGTCACCAAAAGTAGGCACCTCAACTTTCTTACCATCGTCTGCCTTAACTTTCTTTCCTGTGAAATTAGACCAACTCTTGTATGCTGAAATATGGCTTCCCTGACGTGAGTACATACGAGGGAAGACCATCAAGAATTGATCCTGATAGATATACTTTGTCTTCTTGTCGTATGCGAAATACTTGTCTGGCTCGTTCTCGTTGTCTTTGATTTTCTTTGCGTAAAGATCCTCTCCATATTCTTTTACAACAGAACCTGACTTGTCGTATTTGAACTCAGATGCGAAGCTCTCTCCGTAAAGAAGTGGTGTGTCGCCATACTGATCACGGTTCAAGTAACTCTTCAATGAGAATACGTCATCTGGAGAGTTCTGGTCCATTGTAGGGTTGGCTGAACTTCTGATTACCAATGTTGCGTATGATGAGTAACCAAGAAGGATAACTGTCAAACAGGTAAGTATAGTGTTTAGCAATGACATAGGTGTCTTTCCTCCGATTTTTGTGCCGAAGAAATAAATGATCATTGCTGCAATAATGATAACTCCTAAGAAGATATGGCTTCCAAAGAATGGAATGCCAAGAAGTATCACAGATGCGATAAACAATATTGTTGGCAACTTTGATTTCTCAAACTTCTCGTTGTATGAAGTGTAGATTCCTCCTACCAAGCAAGAGATTAGCGCGATGCTGTAGAAAATTACACCTGTGTTGAATGAGAATCCTAAAGTGTTAACAAACAACAATTCAAACCATCCCGCAACAGTTACAAATCCTGGCACGATACCATATAGGATCACTGCCAAAAGGATTACGGATAATCCGAATGAGATGCAAACTCCTGTCCAGCTGAACTTGGACTTTCTGAAGTAGTATACAAGTACAAGCACAGGGATACAAAGCAAGTTCAATAGGTGGACACCTACTGAAAGTCCCATCAAGTATGCGATTAGAATCAACCATCTGTTAGCAAACGGACGATCTGCAACGTCTTCCCACTTTAACATTGCCCAGAAGACAACGGCTGTAAACATTGAAGACGACGCGTAAACCTCTGCCTCCACAGCTGAAAACCAGAATGTGTCGGAGAATGTGTATGCCAACGCACCTACAGTACCAGCACCAAGGATGGCGATAGTGTTGCCAAGTGTGAAGTCCTCTTCAGCCTTGATAACCAAGCGTCTTGCCAAATGTGTGATTGTCCAGAATAGGAATAGGATAGTCAAAGCCGACATGAATGCCGAGAATACATTGACCATTTTAGCTACTTGGTGGACATCTGCGGCGAAAAGAGTAAAGAATCTCGCCATCAACATAAAGAACGGTGCTCCCGGTGGATGTCCGATTTCCAACTTGTATGCGGTACTGATAAACTCACCGCAATCCCAGAAACTGGCTGTCGGCTCGATAGTGAGTAGGTAAACGACCAATGAGATCAAGAACACAACTCCGCCAACAACATTGTTAAGTAGCTTAAATTGCTTCATTTTTATTATTAAACTTTTTTATATTTTTTCGTATAGAATCGCAATTAGTTCGCAAAATTAAATTTTTTCATGCGTAAATGAAAATTTTTGTCGCAAATTGTGGCGACGCGGGGGATGTGGGGACGATCAATTGAACCAATTGATACTCACGGGTATCATCAATAATACTCCGGCTATCAAAAGTAATAATTTATTTTTCTTCATTACTTTACATATCTTTCAATCTCAATCAAAAACCAGTTGCCTCGGATGTTAATGAAGTTGTAACTTAGACTTTTTTGCCCATTCTCGAATATCACTATTCGACGGTTGTTGGCATCCTCTCCTGTCTGCACAAAATTACATATCTGTGCTGTCTGACCAATGAATCCTACAGGTGCCCATGTACGTGGCATGTGTAGTTTGCTTGCTGTTTGCGTCTCTTTGCCTTCTGCTGATATCTGAAGCGTTTTTTCAGGCAAAGGGAATATTATTGTTTTTTTCTGGAAATCGACGTCGGTTGAGAATTTCTCAATGAATGCCATAAATGGTTTGTCAACGTATTCCGAAGCAAATAATCCTCGGCTATTATTCAGCTTCCAAGTTTGACCTTGTTTGCTGAAAACATATTTTGTGCCATTTAGTTTAGACCCTGTAGTTATGGCAACGTCGACATTATCTTCTTTTGATACTGCTTCAAGAGAGTCGGCACAAACAATAACAATTCTGTTTTTGTTTTTTAGATTCAATGTCTGCCATCCGCTTCTGGTAGGTACCTTGTTTGTACCGTTGGAATATGGGTATGCCACCTTGTCAGCCTGTGTTTTTGTGTCTACAAAAAAGTCCACAAAGAATTTGGAAAACTGTTCAGAGAAACAGTTTTCCAAAGTTAATAGGCTGAATATAAGCAATGTGACTGCCCTTATTGTCATGTTTTAATTACCAGTAGTAAGAGTAAGTAGCAAAGAAGCTAGCATTCTTTACACTTGGGGCTACAGTCAAGATTCTATCGTTGTAGTAGCCTGGGATAATTTCATCGAAATATTTATCATTTGCGATGTGAGCGACACCCATTTGGTAACCAACTGTGACAGCCCACTTCGTCTTTACATAAACTCCTAATTTGAACTTGATCCCGAAGTCTGCTTTCTTATAGTAAGCATTTGTCTCCTCTGTCTCCTGGTTTGGTGCAAACAAAGGAACTTTCTTCTCTTCTTCTGGAGTCATCACTCTTCCGTCTCCCTCATAGCATCTCTTACCGCCAATTCCTACACCTAGTGTTGGAGCAAATGCGATAAATGGCTTTGTCTGGTTGTGTGTGAACTGCCATCTTGCATATACCGGAATGTCCATGTATGTTAGACGCTCTCTTGCACTTACCTCTTCGTTATAGTTTACATATGCTCCGACAACACTTAAGTTTAGCTCTGGAGCAATAGAGAAAATATTCTTGATTGGGAAATCGACACCGATACCGACTGTTGGGCCAAATGCAAAATCTGTGTGGTGATAGTCTGAAGCGTAATCAGACATGTTCAAACCTGCATGGACTTCTAACATAACTTCACGAGGCTCATACAATTGATCCTCTTTCTTCAATTCAGGATTTCTCTCCTTTGCTGTCGCTTCGTCGAAAGCTTGCTCTGGGTCAATAAGAGGAGCTTTCTGTGTTGTGTCAGCTTTTGCCTCGTTCGACTTCTTAGATTTTGCGTTTGCGTTGAAGCATACAAAAAGCGAAAGGGCCAAACCTATTAAAAACGTGTTTTTCATATCTTGCTCGTTACCGATAAACAATATTTCTGCAAATATATGCAATAATTGTTAATAACTTTGCTCTTTCAAGAAAATTATCATCTTTTCTATATCTTTATACTTAGGCGTATCCTCCTCAAAACGTGGGAAAAAGGCTCTGATGTCCTTGTAGACGCGGTTTGTCACAGGCGACAATCGATCTCCGCATTTAAGCGCGTCGACTGCCTGCACGATTGCCATGAAGTGAATGGCAATCACCTGGAATGAGTTGTCGATAACTCGTTTCGCAAGCAAGGCGGAGTTTGTTCCCATCGACACAATGTCCTGATTATCATTGTTGTTAGGGATAGAATGCACGTACATTGGATTAGATAGTGTCTGACACTCTGCTGTAGTGGAGCAGGCTGTAAACTGTGATGCCTGTAGTCCGTAGTTCAAACCAAGTTTGCCAAGGTTGACAAATGGAGGTAGGATGCCGTTGATTCTGTCGTGGAATAGGTAGTTCATCTGACGCTCACATAGCATCGTCATCTTTGTAACGGCAATCTTTAGTTTATCCATCTCGAATGAGACGTAGTCACCGTGGAAATTACCTCCGTGGTAAACTTCCTCTGTGTCTGGATCAACAATTGGATTATCGCAAGCTGAGTTTACTTCGTTGATCAATACTCGCTCTACATTCTCCATCGTCTCCAATACTGGACCAAGAATCTGCGGAATGCATCTTAGCGAGTAGTAAGGCTGCACTTTATGAGTGAACACATCTTCAGTGTGTTTTTTATCGTACATTTCGCTCTTTCTGTCGAGCATACATTTGCTTCCTTTGGCAATCTCACGCATCTGCTCTGCGATGATGCCCTGTCCACGCTGACGTCGCACCGCATTGATTGGTTCCGACATGAAATCGTCGTATGAACTGGCAATCTCATTCATCATCACGCTCGCGATTGTGGCGAAGCGAAGAAGTTTTTTGGCATTGATTAGGTTGACAAGTCCGATACCTGTCATGAATGATGTTCCGTTTGTAAGCGACAGACCTTCGCGGATAAACATCTTGATTGGTTCAAGTCCGCACTCTTTTATCACCTCTCCAGCCGGACGCTTCTCTCCTTTGTAGAAGACCTCGCCCTCGCCAATCAAAGTAAGTGCAAGATGGGCAAGCTGCACAAGGTCGCCGCTTGCACCCACGCTACCGTGCTCTGGAATGAAAGGAGTGATATCTTTGTTGATGAAATTCATTAGCAAGTCGACGATACTCTTATGGATTCCGCTTTTACCCTGAGTGAATGTGCCGATACGTGCGATCATGGCTGCTTTCACATAGACGTCGGGCAACGGATTGCCAGCACCTGTGGAGTGGCTGCGGATGATGTTGTATTGCAAAGCCTCACGGTCTTCGTCGGAGATACGCCATTGAGCCATAGGTCCGAAACCAGTATTGATTCCGTAGATAATACGGTCACCAGAGAATGATTTTAAGAAGTCGTAGCTTCTATTTACTCTCTCCCATACGCTTGGAGCAAACGAAAGTTGCTCGCCTTTGTAAAGGATGTCCTCAATGTCGCTTAAAGAAATATAGTCGATTTTTTTCATCTTCATTTTTTTGTAAACTCTCGCAAATTTACGGATTAAGGAAGAATTAAAAAAGGTTATGCACTACAAATTCCTTTTTGTAAAGAAAAGTGGTAAATATGCAAGGATATTTATAATTTATAGTTGTCTAAGAGAAAGTCTAACAAACTTATGGTGATTATCCCATTATCGTCTACCTTCTCTTTTATATCATCCCAAACGATTATAAGTTTCTTGAAACTGTCTCTCACATTTAGGAGTGAATTTTGTTCTTGAACAATCTTTTCATGCGTGGGCATTTGGTAAGCGGATTGTATATAAACTCTTTCTGAACCTTTGTTTATGACGAAATCTATTTCAAATTCTTTTCGTTTTCGTTGCCCCTCATTGTTTGTTTCCCATTTCTCAACTACTCCTACATCAACAAGATAACCTCTTCTCCTTAATTCGTTGTAGACGATGTTTTCCATAATGTGAGTTTCCTCTTGTTGCCTGAAATTAAGAGATATACCTCGCAATCCCAAGTCAGTAAAATAGTATTTGTTTTCTGTGCCAATATATTTTCTGCCTTTCACATCAAATCTTTTGGCTTCTTCTATCAAAAAAGCATCTTCCATATAAGTCAAATAATTTCGTATAGTACTCTCCTTAATGACTATCTTCTCACCAGATCTAAATGTGTTTGCAATGCGAGTTGGGTTGGTTGGACTGCCAATTCCTGATGCAATTACTTGAACAAGTTGCTTAAATCCTTCTGGATTTTTCAACTTGTTTCTTTCAAATATATCATTGATGTAAGTGAGTTCAAAAATGGTTCTTAAATATTCCATTTTTTTCTCATCTGTCTCCATCAATAACACTTGTGGAAGCCCACCAAAAGTATAGTATTCATTCCAAGCTGCTCGTTTATCTCCACCTACAGCTGAATAATATTCAGCAAACGAAAGTGGCCAAACTCTTATTTCCTCCCCTCTTCCTCGAAACTCAGTCGCTATATCCTTTGATAAGAATTTTGAGTTTGACCCTGTGACATATACTTCAAATTGACTATTGTGCATCAGACTTAACATGACCTCAACAAAATCCTCAACAAATTGAATCTCATCCAGAATGACATAATATTTTCCTTTGTCTTTTACTTTGTTTTCAATATATTCAAGAAGTAAATCAGGATCTCTATATTCTTTATTTTTTCTATCGTCTAAAGATAATTCGATGATGTGATCTTCTGTAATTCCTGATTCAATAAGATAGTTATGGAAAATGTTAAACAAGAGAAATGACTTTCCTGATCGTCTTCCTCCTGTGACTATTTTGACTAAGCCATTTCCCTGACTGTTGATTAGATTCTGTAAATAAAAGTCTCTTTTTATAATCATAGGGTATGTTTTTTGTGATTTGCACAGATTTTCGCCCCAAAAATAGTCCGTTTTTGTCAAAAAAAATCCGTTAAGGGGTGTTTTTTTGTGATTTGCACAGATTTTCGCCCCAAAATAGTCCGTTTTTGTCAAAAAAATCCGTTAAGGGGTATGTTTTTTGTGATTTGCACAGATTTCATACCTTAAATCAAGAAATTTTTGGTTTCAGACAATCAATATGCACGATATACACGCCATCTTCACTAAGGTACGCATATTTACCTATTCCGATCAAAACCATCATGAAAGATGGAATTGTGTTTTTGTTGAACATTAATGAGTTAGGTTTCTTTTCGGTTGTTTATGGCAGATTCGTTCGGTTGTTTGGTTTCTGCACCAAAGATGGATGATTGCCTTTGGAGATTATCAATGTGATCCTGGTAATTTTGAGATTCTGTCGGCAAGAATTTGTATATGCCTTGATTGTATGTGGGTACTCTTATGAAGAATTTCTAAAAAGTCGTCTTCGCTAAGGCTGCACACCTCTTCGATATCATCTGCCAATATTTTGTCTTGTTCCTTAGCTAAAGAGATCATTTCGTCAAATAATTCATTATCTATTTCACCATCATTAATAGTTGCGTCACAATCAAATATTAATGTAGCGAATGCTTTGCAGAAAAGATTTTTGTTTTTTAGCAATATGAATTTTGAATAATCGCCGGAATATTCAGAAATTTCATTAATCATGATGTCGTCAAACCTGTCCTCTATTTCAATCAAATTTTGTGCTTTTTCTATATCTGACGATTCGATTTTTGAAAGAAAATAAAAATTTATAGAGGCAGAGATGGACATTCTTTCAATTATGGAAGCATATAGCATAATAGAATCTTCTGGAGTAGAACATGAAAGAGGAAAAGTCACGTATTGGCTTGTCCTTTCTAAAGCTTCGGGACCGCAAAGGATAGATCTTGTGTATGACATTCCGAAGAAAACATAAGTTAAAGCAGAGTAAATTTTCGATTGTTGAATATAAAAAGATCCTTCAGGCGTGATAGTATTAAGTATACTATCGGCAGTCTCATTAGCCCAATATGAAGCGTCGTCACTGTCAATATGATGGGCTGCTTGAATTAGATTCTTAACAGCCTCCGTTTGTTCTGTCAGTATTTCTTCATAAAGAGATTGTTGGTTAGGCACATTACTGCAACCAGTAACTAATAAACAGATCGAGATTAAAAGAAAAAATAACTTTTTATTCATATCGATTTGAGATTAAATGAATTTAATAGGTTTCTCGAGGTGAATCTACATTGTTGAATTTGAAGAGAAAAAATATAGATATGTTTATATTCTATGTTATAGCTTTTTTACAATCAGATAAATAATACCAATTAAGATGAAGATAATCGCAATGAAAAAAGCCATGAAGATATCTCTTGCCCTATACATTTCGTCAATATCGACTTGTAGACGTGCCTTGCCTTCTTTAGGATATACGCTGGAGCTATACGTAAGATCTCCGTCGACTTCATGACTCTTCCAGTAGCTGCCATTTTTAGAATTATATTCCCAGCCATCAGATTCCAATTGTTTGAGGATTTTAGTCGTATCATCAAGTGGAAAAGAGATTTCATAACTGTACCAATCCCATCGTGAAGATCCTCTGTCAAGGTTGTTGTCGCTTGATGTGATTTGATAAGCCGACAAGTCCAAATCCAATGCCGACAATACATCATTTGGCTCGGTATAGGATGCGAATTTGGCATGGAGAAGGAAGTATGCTATTGCTAAACCGCATAGGGCAAGCAATGCTTTTGTTATGAGTGAAGATGTTTTCATTGTTATTCCAATATGCTTTCGCTATCATCGTTGTGTTTTGTCTGATTCTTTAGAACCAATTCTCTTGATGTGTTTGCATAACAATATACACAAAGATGACGGCATGTGTTATACATTCCAATATCTTTGCTTATCATGCATCCACACAATTTACGTTGTCCTTTGTCTTTCATTTTTTGATGCGATAGAGGAGGACGATTAAAGTCTAATTCCAAACCAAATAAATTCTTTTCCGGTAGCTCTCCATAATTTAGATAATACAATAATTCCTTATCATCAGACCATATTCTTTTCATTAGTTCTCCATCTATACAACGGTTATGTTCAATACCGTATTTGTCAAGGTCTACTTGTTCACCACAGGTGGCAAGCGTTATATTCCATCCTTCTGATACCCAGCGATCCCTACATTTTGCAAGTCCAGAAGCTATTTCATCCATTTGTGCAGAAGTCATTTCTGCATTTTCAATGCTTTCTTTTGAAAATTGATTTGTCTCTTTTACAAGATTGTTCTGAACTTTACGGTATCCGTTTATATCGACAAAACTAAATACAAGTTTGTCGGTCAACCCTTTCAATTTATTGCCTATATTCCAGATTTTGATAAGTAAATCTCTTGGAGAAATTGTAGGCGTGACAATCAATGGGTCAAATCTCCAGATAACTCTATCTTTGCCGATTTTAGAAGATAATTCTCGGAATGTTTCAATTCTTTCTTCAACAGATGGAACGTTAGGTTCAAATCCTTCGTTTACGTAGTCGTTGAGAGTAAACTGAAAATAATACTTTATGCCTCTTTGGTCGAGTTCATGGAGCAATGGAATAAGCGGTTTGGGATTCTTTGTCCAAAACACTATTGCCTTACATCTTTTGAAAGAAACATAAGTTTTCTGTCTGTTGAAAGGATTATACCAGACAACATATCCTGCTCGTAGTCTATTAATAAACCATTGGGCATAAAATGCTGGAATATCAGTACTTCGAGAAGCAGATATAATGATAGGAGCAGACGCTTCAACGGTTTCTCCCAACGATGTTTGTATTTTTATTTTGTCTGACATAATTTTCATTTGTAGATGTAATCAAATGGGGAATCTATATGTGGATTTCCACATTCACCACGGGAAACTATGACTTAGTCGCAATATGCATTTCATCAGATTTAATTTGCTAAATTAGTCAAATTTCTAATTTAAGAAATCTGGAATTGCCATATTATACGACGTGGTACAATTCTTTTAGCTTAGACTTAATTTTTTCTCTTAATTCTGGAGTAAAATATGGAGCCATTTCTTGACCACTCTTATTCTTACCAATTTTAAGAGAACAAAATTTGTCAATGACAGCTTTATTGTCTAATTCGTCAACGGAATCATAAGTATATCCACGTTGACCTTTAGGCTTAGAAAATTGATCTTGAAACCATTTAAGATCATCATATATTTTTTTTTCTTTATTTTTGGGTATTAAAGACTGAATATTATACCAAACATTAGGATCATTGTAGAAATATGGACCAACAGGAAGTTCCATAGGTTGAGGAGATGGCATAGGCTTCTCTGGTTGATCCAACAATTTAATGCAAGCAGACCAGTTTCTACTCTTTGTTTTTCCGAACTTTAGAGATTTTAAATTGAAAATAAATGTTTTATCACATTCTCTATCCCAAAATCGTAA
Source organism: Paludibacteraceae bacterium (assembly GCA_045641065.1). Classification (GTDB taxonomy): domain Bacteria; phylum Bacteroidota; class Bacteroidia; order Bacteroidales; family Paludibacteraceae; genus UBA1723. Next base: position 16,678 of record JAZUGF010000005.1, read on the forward strand.
AGATTCGCGTTTATAATAATTCTGTTCTTCTTTTTTTATTTTTTGGAATTCATTTGAATCAAAGAGTTTTTTTAAGCATTCTGGGATAGTTGATTTGATATGGTCTTCTGTTAGACTATTTACTTTCTGTTCTTTGTCAACGGCCGTTGCACTTGTCGAACCACATTCTGTATAAGTTTGGCTTTCAACGGATTTTGTATTGTTTTCGGACAAAGATTCGGCATGTAATTGACCGTATATTTCTGTGTAAATACTCCATAATGCTTTTCTATCGGAATTAAGATACAATGTATCTGTGAAATCTCTTGTTAAATTGGCATAACCATTAAGCTCTCCAAAGAATGCAAATGCTAAACTATAATTAGTCATCTCTTTGCATTGCATACTTGAAAGTAATGTGTCCCAGCTGTCTCCATATATTAAAACTGCAGAAATCGAAGATAATAGATCATTATTCCAATCTAATTCTGTAGGTTCATTAGCGATGAAATGTCTTAGTTTGTTAAGATGTCTTTTATAGATACTATTTTCCCAATTATCGCCTATGACTTCTTTGGCTTTAAGTGTGATATCCTTTGCAAGAGATTCTTTGTGAACGGAGACTTTGCCACTATAGTCAGGATTGGAAAGTATTTCATTAACCCATTCTTGAGTAAGTATTAACTCATTTCTATCTTCTAATAGATTAGATTTTAATGATGTTAATTTGTCTGATGAAATAATTATCTCTTCTTTTTCTGGGGACAAAAGTTGTCTTTTGACTTCAATCTCGTGTTGGCATTTTTTTATCTCATCCTTAATCCATCGAATTGCATCGTTGTCCTTATCTGAGCCTGAGGATTGTGTCGCAAGAAGATGCAAAAACTCATGGTTGTCCAATCTTGGATTATGCCCCAAAGTTTTTTCTATCAAATCCAATATTCTGGAAACTGACGTTTTCGACTCAACGATTTCAAATAGACCTTTAGTGAGAGGATTGTCTTCATTTAATTTTTCAAATAAAGTATCCAACGTCTCTTTTTGAATGTTAGTAGGCTTTTTATTAAACGAAGAAATAATTGCGGCAAATATATTATGAATTTCCTTTAGGGTATTAAGTTTTCTTACATCATCAATATTAGCAGACAAAGTTGTCCCTATGTAATATCCATAAAGCAATCCCTTCAACTTATTCAAGCGAAAATCATTGAAAATTTCTAATTCGTTCAATGTAGAAGGTTCTTGTAACGGCGTACCAATAGTTTTATAGTTTTCACCTGGTCTTTCTATTTTCATTCGCTGATAATATAACGGAAGTAATTTTGTTTCCAAACTACTTTGCGACAAAGACAATGTTATTTTTTTGTCTTCTTCTGAGAAAAAAATAAAATATGTTCTATTGGGAGATAGATATATTGTCTTATCCACATAGAATATGCCATCTGAAAATGTTTTTAATTCATTTTCTCCAATTTGTACTTCAATCAACATGGGGTGGTCTTCCATATCGCTTTTGGGGCGTTCAAATGAAAATAAATTATCATATAACAAGATGACATTCTTGAATGGATTTTCAGGAATGTTTTCCCATCTTGAATATCCAAAATTTCTTTTTTCGTAAAAAGATTTTGGGGAGACGCTCTCACTCGATAATATATTATTGAAATTCAAAGATGAAGTTGGTATGTAAAGAGTCTTCATGTTAAATGTCCTCCACGATGTCATTAATTGTTGTTTTATATAAGTGGCTTGGAATTTCAGATAAAGGAAATGGTAGAACACCATTGTACATAATATATAAATTTCTGTATGTTCTTGTCATTGCAACATATAATGCTTTCCTTTCTGATTTTGCTTTTTTAGAATCATTAGATAATGGCTTTATGTCCGGAAGAAAAACAGTTCCGAATTGAAGACCTTTTGCACTATGGTATGTCATAACTTTTGGGTTTTCTGTTGTAAAATCCAAATTGTTTATACTACTTCTATAGTTTTCTTTGTCCTCATATTTTACCTCGTGGTTTATGCCATTCTCGTTAAGGAGTTCGTGTACGATTTTTACATCGTTATTGTGTGGCACTAATATTCCAACATCGGAGACTATTCCTTTAGAAATCATATTAGAGATTTCTTCGATTTGTTCGTCATAATTGTTGTATTTTACAATTCTCGGTATAGATGTTTCTCTTGATTTGTATGTCTCTATATCAAAACCGTCTAAATCAATTCCAACATATTGCACTATTTTGGCAATTGATTTTGGTAATCGATAGTTTTTATATAACGTAAACTCCTTAGCTTTTGTTCTTAGCATATAGTTTATTTCTTCTACAGGCATTGTGCTTTTCAGGCCATCATATATGGATTGCGCAGTATCTCCGAAGAAGAAAAAGTTTTTGTTACTTGCATTGATGAAATCATTGATTTCTGTTTGTGTAAAATCTTGTATTTCATCGACAATGAGATAATCGGAAGATGCACAGTTTTTTCTATTCTTCCAATCCCAATGATAGTTAAAATCATTATGAAGACCTAATTCTTTCCTTCCTGCATTCATGTAATTACACAATGATTTTGTGTAGACGATGATTTTATAATTGTCGCCTTTCTCCCGTTGTATTCGTTGTGCTTTTATTAGTGCTAATACAGACTTGCCACTTCCTGCACAACCTGATACAATTATGGATTTGTCATTGGTGGCCATTAAAACTCTAATTTGGTCTTCGTCTAATTCAGATTCAATTATCATCCAATCTTTCTTTGCCATACTCTTTATCTTTTTATTATCCTCCAAGCCACTTTGCTTACATCATTTGACTTATGAGAATGGGTTATCATATAAGTTTGGTTATATCCTTCGTTTTTGTAAACGACATCACAGTCTATGGCATTCAATCCTTTGTCCATCATCTTTGGAAGCCATTCCTGTGAAACTGAATTTTTTGCGGTTACATCTTCCAAGAGGATAATGCCATTGTCTTTTAATTTTGGCAACATGAATTCTACTATATGTTTATACGGATTTTGATTCTCGAACTCCTGTTCTGTAACGAATTCACATATTGCTTTGAATGTCATGATGATATCAAAATCCTCGGTCATCACGTAATCAAGAACCTCCAAATCATAAAAATCATCAATTCTAATTGCTGATGGACGATTAGAGATTTCCAAGGAAGATATTTTCTTAAACTCAGACAATATCTTTTCGAATTTAAGGAGAGCGTGTTGATTACCGTCCAATGCGATAACTCTTACTTTTTTTAGATTCTTGAATTTTTCATTAAGAATGGTCAAAAGTCCTATTATTTCTCCTCCTGTACCACATCCAAAGTCGAAAACAGATAATTCTTCACGATTGCAATATTCTGTAAAATGTGAATCAAAATATTTGCTGAATATTGAATATGATTCTGCGTAGCTACGTGGAAAGTAGGTGCCCAAATAATTGAGTACCTTTTCTTTGTCATCGTGAATGTTGGTCATGTCTGAATAAGAAGGCTGATATTTTGCTCCTAATTCTTCAAATAGATATTTGTCTAACCAATCTGGTAGTTTCATCAATCAACATTTGGCCAATCTTTTGATTCCCTGAAAGAGAGATTTAACAAAATGTCACTTTCAGACACAAAAAAAGCGTGGGAATCATGCTTGTCGCTCATTCCACGCTAAGAGGCTCTCGCATTGCCTGTACATGTAGAACGAGCAACGCAGAAGCCCACGCATATATGTATATGTCTTAGCACACCTCCAAACATAGAAGGTGCACCAAGAGTATATAACATACCCATAGACATCTACCGTTGCTTTGTCATTGACATGTACATTGAAATTTGCGAGATTTCTTAGCGTCAAAGAACAAAGCGTCAAGTAAACGCTTTCTTATATGTCTGCCCCAAGTTCCACCCATTGGGCTTCTGCTTGAGACTTTGCAAAACTAATCATTAATTCTGTTTGTGCAAAGATTATCCCAGAATTCTTTCTAATATCTTTCCTAATTGGCCGACGGTAAAAACATCAAAAAAAGAGCCGAAAGCAATGCTCCCGACTCCTTTCTGATTGAATAGGATAAAAATATTACTTGCCGTATTGTTAACGTTAACGTCAGCGTCAACGTTATTTATTCACAACTAGTTTCTTAATTGCTGATTCGCCATCAATTGTGGCTTTCACAAAATAGATTCCGTTTGGTAGGGTAGAGACGTCGACTCTTGATTCGTCGCTTATCGCTACCACGTCGCCAATAGCGTTCATGATTGATACACTTTCAATCTCGCCTTCGCTATAGATATAGATGGCTGTCGACGCTGGGTTTGGCACGATTGCGAATTCTCTCTTTACGATTGTCTCGACGTCAGTCTTCTCTGTTGTGAAATTGAGCCAGTCGATGTCTACCCAATCTGATTCGATTGTTAACTTCAATACGTGTGTACCTTTCTTTAGGTTGAATTTCTTGCTCTGGAACTGCTCTGCGTATGTTCCCCATGCTCCTGTCTTCTCCACGTTGACAGTATAGTCGATGCTCTTGTCGTCCATCAAAAGGGAGAATTTACCGCTGTTGCCTCCTTCTCCTACGCGAACTGTCAACTCATACTCTCCATCTTCCTCGACGTCGACTGTATATTTCATCCACTCGCCGCTCTGACAGTTTCCTACGATGTAGTCGCTTCCTTCTTTCTTGATATCGACGTCGTCCGAACGATATACGTTTGTATAGTCGTCGCATTTATTGCCCGATGAAAGATCATAATATGCGACGTTGCTGCCTCCTTCATCGTAGTTTTCTGCTTCGATCTTTCCAGGAAGTTTTGCAGCCACACCTTTGTATGGAGTCGATTCCTTTGGCTCGACCACAGCACTTCCATCTGGACACTTTCCGTCGAAATCGATCATTGTAAGCATCTTCTCTGCATAACGCTTTCCGAATTCAGTATAGCTGTCGTGCTTGAAGTGTAGTCGGTCGCTCTCTCCTGAAAGTCCGGCTGAACTGATCACTGCACAGTTGCTGATCTTGCTTGGTAGCTGTGCGATGACGGTATTGTGTCCGGCACATGCACCTCCCTCAAGCATCTGACCTACTAGGATTGGTGTCTTTGATGGCTCAAGACCAAGATCTTTGCAGAGATTGTTGTAGAATGTCTGGACCATTGTCAACCATGCCTGCTGACCTGAATCTGATTCTCCCTGATGTACGATGATTCCCTTAATCACTCCTGTCTCCTGTGCTTTCTTAGCACACTCCACAATTCTCTTATATGGGTTGTTGTCGTACTCTTTAGCCATATTCTGTAGCCAGCTCTCTGAACTGCTGAAGTAGCTTCCGCACTGGTTTGGATCGAATGCCTTGAAACTTGCACCTGCGATTGCCACAGGGATAACTCCGATAGTGACGCACTCTGGCACTCCGTCTGCCATTGTTCGGATGAAATTATCTGCAAGTGAGTAGCCTGCTCCTGGAGCACACATTGGCGGAACGGCAGGAATCCATGATCCCACGTTGCCACGGCTGTTTGCTGTGCTCATCATCTTGATACGGTCGTGAGTCTTCTTGTCTCCACTCTGTACTTGGGCATTTCCCCACATGTTCGACTGACCGATGGCGATATAAACCTGTAGAGCCTCCTTTGGATCGACGTCGCTGCCACCCTGAGTTCCTCCCTGCTGACCTCCTTGGTCTCCAGCTTGTCCGCCCTGGTCACCGCCTTGCTGTCCACCTTGTGAACCACCGCATCTGTCAATTCCCTTAGATGCCTTCTCTTCACGAATCTTGTTGAAGAACTTAATCATCTCGTCTGTGTACTCTCCATTTACCTGATGACCGTGGCTTGGATTATACCACTCAACGTAGATGCCGGCTTTCTTTAGATTATTAGCGTATTTCTCACCCTCGCAACATGGCACGATATTATCAGTTGTACCGTGGCAGATCATGTGAGGCACATCATTTGCGTCGATATAAGTGTTAGTTCCAAGCGACGCGTGCTTATCTGGGCACGACTGTGGTGTACAACCGCCTACCATATCGTTCTCTGGCGACATATTGATAGGATTACCACATGTCTTATCTCTACAGTCGACAGGACCAGACCAGTCGCAAACCGCGTCGACGGCACTACATTCGCTTGTGAATTTACCAAGTTTTCCTTCGATGTCGACGGAAATGCTTCCTACTTTCACAGTTGTCTCACCGTTAGTAACACCCATCATGGAAGCCAAGTGACCACCTGATGAGAAACCAGAAATGCCGATGAATGAATCGTCGATCTTAAGGTCTGCCTTATTTCCACGAAGATAACGCACCACAGCCTTGATATCGTTGATCTGTGCTGGCCACAAAGCGTCGTTGTATGTTCTATGGTTTGGAGTGACGAAGATATATCCAGCCTCCAACGCTGCTTTACCTACAGTACCGTGGTCTGCTGCTCCCTTTTGGTCGTTGCTTCCCCACGCACTACCATAAATATGGATAATTACATTGTGAGTTGCTTTGCCGTCGTTAGGGTAGTAGATATCAAGTTTGTGTCCGACGTGGTTGTCTCCAACATAGTCGATGTTCTGTTTGTTAGTGTAGTTGGAAAGTGATCCTGATGAGGCTCCACCGCCACCACCGAAATCAAATCCTCCACCACCGAAGCCTCCCCATTGAGCGAAGGTCATGGTGCAGCTGGCAAGGACTGCCAGTACGCTAGTAATAATCTGTTTTTTCATGATAATGAGTAATGTGTTAGTTAGTAAGTTGTGTTTGATACACATAACAAAAGTATAAAATTTGAGATTTTTTATTTGTGAAAAATCAGGCAATGCTTAACGATTTTTTTCTTTATAGACAGACAGACGTTTTTTATCTATCAATAATATTTTTTTTTGCACAAAATGAACTTTTGCGATAACATAATAGTTGTTTCCTCATTGTTTAGGGTAAAAATATTGGGACAATAACCTACATTAATTGTTAAATTGGTAAAAAATAAGAAGAATGAGAAGGGAAATGAGAAAGTGGAATAATAAAAAAGCGACGCAATTTTCATCGCGTCGCTTTTAATATTTAGATTTGGAATTCTCTACTAGAAGTGGAATCCAAGAGAAAGCATGAAGTGGTTGCTTCCAAACTTGTAATCCTCAATATATCTAGAAACCTGGTCACACTGATACTCGTTGTATGGTGTGTTTAGCATGAACTGCTCAGAAGAGATCTTACGGATGTATGCAAAATCAACATATGCAATTCTACCGCTGTATCCGAAACCAGCACTGATGTACTGACGCATCTTTGGAGATGTGAATGAATACATTGGTCCGTAATACTCGTCAATAGGATTTCCGTCAGCGTCATCGTATGAATCCCAATAATCACCTGCGTAAGATCCACCTAAGAACTTCAATCTGTCGCAAGCCTCGTTTGCCTCAAGCACTGGAGCTGTGCAGATTGAGTATCCAGCACGAAGATCCAAACCATCGACTACGTTAATCTCAGCTCCGATTTTGAATGTGTGCTGAGTCTTGCAGATCTCCTTGATATCTTCTTCTAGATATCTCATCTTGACACCCTCAAACTCTTCGTACATTCTTGTGTAGTTTCTCATAGAGTAGTCTAAACCAATGTTGGCTCTATCTCCTAACATGAAACCTAATTGTGCAGAGAATTTCATTGGAGTGTGCAATCTGTGTGTGTAGTCATCCCAAGTCTGTGAATTACCCTCTTTCAACGACCAACTCTCTTCGATGCTGTAAAGAGTAGGTGTCTGTAGACCAATACCAACACGGACGACATCAGTTGGCTGGTAAAGCAAACCTAGATTGAAATTACAACCTGTTCCTCTTGAATCAATAAGGAAATCATCATACAAACCACTATCTTTATAGATGTTTCTTTTGTTGTAACGCAAATCTGTGATGCCGACTGCAACTCCGAAGTAGAACTGGTTGTTGACGTTACCTGCGTATGCAAAGTTGATAACGTCTGTACCACCTTCTTCGTGATCTGTAGTTGTTGATCTGTCTACCACGTTATCGTTGTTAGTGAATATACACTTCTTGTACATGTCACTGTCAAATGTACGATTACGATTGTATGTGATAGCTAATGCCGATGACATATAACCACTTGAGTTGTTGTGGTCGATATTGAATAGCAATGATGCATCGCTGACTGCGAATGAGCACTGACCGTCATTGTTAGAATACAGGTCAAATGTCAAACCAATATCTGATCTTGTTCCTGCTGCAATGCTTGCTGCGTTGTCCTTCAATGCACTTGATACACCTCCAATTGCACCCATGGCTCCTGCCATACCTGCATAACGTGCTGATCCTAAAGTAGGATCTTCCAAACTTAGGTTAAGGGCTCTGTATACATTGATGTCCTGCGCATTTGCCATCGATACTGACAATGCTGTAGCACATAGTGCTTTGCCAAAATATCCTATCTTCATAGCCATATATTTTTAATTGTTTTTTCTATGTAATTATGTAGTGAAACGGATGTCTCCGTGTCTTTACTGGTGCAAAGTTAAAATATATTCAATATGATATGCTTGAATAAATCTTAAATAAATTTAAAAGGAATTTATTTATCTAAAAAAGTAGTAACCAATGAATACTGCGGCTATTGCTCCTATTGTGTCTGCCACAAGTCCGGCTGTTACTGCATATCTGGTCTTTTTGATTCCCACTGATCCGAAATATAATGCCACGATGTAGAATGTTGTGTCTGCTGCTCCCTGGAACAAACATGATAATTTGCCTTGGAAACTGTCTACTCCGAATGTCTGCATTGTCTCTACCATCATAGCTTTAGCTCCACTTCCAGATAATGGTTTCATTATCGCCACTGGCAATGCGTCTACAAAATCAGAGTTGAGGCTGGTCAAGTTCCATACCCATTTCATTCCGTACATCAAATAATCCATAGCCCCTGAAGCTCTGAATACTCCAATTGCCACCAACATACCTACTAAATATGGCATCACTTTGACACTCGTCTCAAATCCTTGTTTGGCTCCTTCAATAAAACATTCATACACATTCACTTTTTTATAGGCTGCACCTCCTATGAATGTGACAATGATTGTGAAGAGTAGGGCATTGCTGACAATCTTAGATGTCTGAATCATCTGCTCCTGGTCGAGCTGCGAGAATCCGTACATCATAAGTCCAATGATTCCGCAAATACCAACTAACCAACTGATTACAACTCTATTCCATAGGTTCAAATGCTGTTTGATGCCGACGTAGATGATCGCTGCCACCGTCGATATGAAAGTTGAAAGCAAAAGTGGAATGAAAATGTCGGTTGGATCGGCTGCTCCAAGCACACTTCTCTGTGCAAGTATGGTGATTGGAATAAGTGTGAGTCCGGATGTGTTGAGGGCGAGGAACATAATCTGTGCGTCACTCGCCTCTTTCTTGTTTGGATTCAATTCTTGCAAGCCTTTCATTGCTTTCAAACCTAATGGTGTGGCTGCGTTGTCGAGTCCAAGCATGTTGGCTGAGAAATTCATAAGAAGTTGCCCGTTGACGGGATGGTCTTTAGGCACCTCTGGAAATAACTTGTTGAAGAATGGTCCGATGATCTTAGACAAAAAGTTGATAGATCCTGCTTTTTCGCCAATATTCATCAATCCAAGCCATAGAATCATCACTCCACCAAGTGGAAGTGCGATTTTCATTACGGCAAACTCAGACATGTGGAAAGTACTGCGTACGATGCGCTCGAACACCATATAATCCTGCTGGAATATACACTGCAGGATTGCTACGATGAACGCAATTAAGAAACAGCCTATCCAAATGTAGTTGAGCACCATGATTTTTCGCCTTTATTGCTCTTTTTAATTATGACACGAGTTTAGTTATGACATGAGTTGCAAGTTGCACACTTGTGAGTCTCTCTGCGGAAACGTTTTTCAATCAACACCTTGATTCTGTTTCTCAAAGCCTCGATGTCTATTTTCTCTACAATATCATTTGTGAACGCAAGAAGTAGCAACATCTTTCCTTCTTTCTCTGAGATTCCTCGTGTACGCAAGTAGAATAATGCATCTTCGTCGATCTGTCCTACCGTCGCACCATGCGAACATTTCACGTCGTCAGCATAGATCTCAAGCTGAGGCTTTGTGAACATCTTTGCAGTTGTCTTAGCACAGATATTCTTGTTGCTTTGGTATGCCTCTGTCTTCTGAGCATCCTTATCTACAAGGATTCTTCCTGCAAATGAACCGTATGAGCAGTCGTCCATTACATATTTGAACAACTCTGTGCTCTTGCAGTGAGACACTTTATGATTGATATAAGTATCGTTGTCGATATGGTCGTGTTCATCACCGATTCCGATTCCACATAATGTTGTCTCAGCATACTCACCGCTTAGGTTGACGCGGATATTGTTGCGAGTGTAACCTGTGCGTAGAGTGATGTTGTTGATATTTGCGACTGATGACTTAGCCTGATCCACGTAAAGTGAACCAACATTAGTTGTCTGACGCTCTGAATCACAGATCTCGTAGTGGCAGTAGTTGGAATTCTCTCCCAAACTAACCTCTGTCACTCTGTTTGCCAAGAATTTGTGTCCTGATTCGCTGTGGTTGCAGACAAGAACTTTGACTGCTGCATTCTCCTCCAAAATGATAAGGTTTCTGCTTGTGGCCAACAAGTCAAAATCTGCGTGCATCATGTTGATCAACTGTATTGGTCGTTCAACCTGCACATTCTTAGGCACATATAGTACGAAACCATCCTGTGCGAAAGCTGTATTGAATGCCACCATCACGTCTGTCTTGTGTGGTGCAATCTTTCCGTAATATTTGCTGATGATTTCTGGATGCTCTTTTGCGACGGTGCTCAATGAACCGACGATAACACCCTGTTTTGCCAACTCTGCTATCTCATCTTTTGCGATAGCTTCCGCAAAAATATCATTGACTACGTAGAAATTGTGAGTTTTTAGACCTGGCACATCGCATCTGTATGGTGCTGAAGTGCTGGCTATCTCCACGCGTCGGATATTCATTCCATATTCAGTGGCGAAGACGTCGGAGATATTGCTACGTTTATAGCGCTCCTGCTCGTCTGTTGGGAATCCCATACGGCAGAACACATCAAATGCCTCGTCACGGATAGCATCGAGTGAGGCAGCAGACGTCTCCTGCAGCAACTCTCTATGCTTGTTGTAGATGCTTATGTATGATTCTTCTACCATAGATTATTCTCCTAACTCTTTTTTAATCCAGTCGTAACCCTTCTCCTCAAGCTCAAGAGCCAATTCCTTACCTGCACTCTTAACAATCTTACCTTTGTAAAGCACATGTACGAAGTCTGGCACGATATAGTCAAGTAGACGCTGATAGTGTGTGATGACGATGCTTGCGTTTTCGGCGTTCTTCAACTTGTTGACACCACCTGCAACGATACGTAGAGCATCAATATCAAGACCAGAGTCTGTCTCGTCAAGAATAGACAATTTTGGCTCCAACATAGCCATCTGGAAAATCTCGTTACGCTTCTTCTCACCACCTGAGAAACCTTCGTTTACCGAACGTCCAGCAAGTTTGTTGTTTAGCTCAACATATTCCTGCTTCTCACGCATCAACTTCAAGAAATCTGATGCTGATAGAGCGTCAAGACCTTTGTATTTGCGGTGCTCATTGATTGCTGCACGCATAAAGTTTGACATGCTCACACCTGGAATCTCAACAGGATACTGAAAACTCAAGAACAATCCCTCGTGGCTTCTGTCTTCAGGAGAAAGTTCTAGAAGATTTTTGCCGTTGAAGATTACCTCTCCCTCAGTAACCTCGTAGCTTGGATTTCCAGCCAACACTGATGAAAGGGTACTCTTTCCTGAACCGTTAGGTCCCATGATAGCGTGAACCTCACCTGGATTGATGGTCAAATTGATACCTTTTAGAATCTCTTTGCCGTTGCTCTTGATTATAGCGTGTAAGTTTTTTATTTCTAGTAACATAATTCTTTGTTTTATTGATTATCCGACGCTTCCTTCCAATGATACACTTAAAAGATTTTTTGCTTCAACAGCAAACTCCATAGGCAATTTGCTGATAACCTCCTTTGCATATCCGCCTACGATTAGGGCGATTGCGTCTTCTGTTTTGATTCCTCTTTGATTGCAGTAGAACACCTGATCCTCACTGATTTTTGAAGTTGTTGCTTCGTGCTCCACCACTGCACTCTCGTTTCTTACCTCCATGTATGGGAATGTGTGAGCTCCACACTTGTCGCCAAGCAAAAGGCTGTCACACTGAGAGAAGTTTCTTGCATTTGAAGCATTCTCCACAACCTTCACCAAACCACGATAGCTGTTCTGGCTGTGTCCGGCTGAGATACCCTTTGAAACGATGTGTGAACGAGTATTTTTACCGATGTGAATCATCTTTGTACCTGTATCTGCCTGCTGATAGTTGTTTGTGACAGCTACGGAGTAGAACTCTCCGACAGAATTATCGCCAAGCAATACGCAGCTTGGATATTTCCAAGTGATTGCACTACCTGTCTCAACCTGAGTCCAAGATACCTTTGAACCGTTGCCTTTACACAAAGCACGCTTAGTTACAAAGTTGTAGATACCACCTTTACCTTCTTTGTCTCCAGGATACCAGTTTTGAACTGTTGAATACTTGATTTCTGAGTGCTCCATAGCAATAAGCTCTACGATAGCTGCGTGAAGCTGGTTCTCATCACGCATTGGAGCGGAGCATCCTTCAAGGTAAGAGACGTAACTATCGTCGTCGACAACGATAAGAGTACGCTCAAACTGGCCCGAACCTTTTGCGTTGATTCGGAAATATGTGGAAAGTTCCATTGGGCATCGGACACCCTTGGGAATATAGACGAAAGTGCCGTCGCTGAATACTGCTGAGTTAAGAGCAGCGTAGAAATTATCTGTATGGCTAACTACTGAGCCAAGATATTTGCGAACAAGTTCTGGATAATTCTGTACTGCCTCACCGATAGAGCAGAAAATAATGCCAAGTTCAGCAAGAGCCTCCTGCTGAGTAGTTTTGACAGAGACAGAGTCCATCACCGCGTCGACAGCCATTCCAGAAAGAGCCTTCTGCTCGTTTAGAGGAATGCCAAGTTTGTCGAAAGTCTTAAGAAGTTCTGGGTCAATCTCTTTGGTTTCAGTGCCATCAGCCTCTTTTTTAGGAGCGGCGTAGTAGTAAATGTCTTGAAAATCAATCTCAGGGATAGAAAGATGAGGCCAAGTAGGCACTGTAAGAGTTTGCCAATGACGGAAAGCTTCAAGACGGAACTCAAGCATCCAATCGGGCTCATTTTTCTTTTTTGAGATAAGACGGACTATATCTTCATTGAGACCTTTGGGTATAACTTCGGTCTCAATATCGGTGGTAAAACCGTATTTATAATCTTCGTTGGTAACTTTATCTACTATATTATCCATAGAGTAATTTCACATATTTTTGCAAAATTAATAAAATTAGTGGGTTAGTTTTAGAGTTAGACAATGAAATTTTGCCAAATTTGCGTTATAAACCAATAAAAATAAGAGCTTATGGAAATAGGAATGATTTTAGTAGTGTGTCTTATTTTAGTTGCCTTAGGCCTTTTGGGAAGTGTAATACCGGGAATGCCTGGCACACCATTATATCTTTTGGCGATGCTTATGGCTCGTTTTATGGCCGACGTCCAGATGTCTAATCTTGAGTTACTTGTCATCTTTATATTGGTGGCTGCCACGTTTGCGGTTGACATCTTTTTGCCTATGTGGACGACTAAAAAGTTTGGAGGTACTAAAGCTGGAGTTTATGGTAGTATAGTCGGTTTGTTGGCTGGCTTGTTTTTGCCAATTCCAATTCCAGGAGCATCAATTATCTGTATGTTTTTTGGAGCCATAATAGGAGAGGTGATTGCAGGTCAGAATAATGAAGTTGCTGTTAAATCTGGAATGGGCAATCTTATAGGATTTATCATAGCGACGACGGTGAAATTCGTCTTGGGAGCATACTGTGGATGGAGACTGATTTCATTTGGATTGGATATTTCAAAGAATTAATATTAATTGTGGGAACGTAAAATTTCCGTAAAATAAAGGCAATTATATACGTGTTGCCCAAACACGCTAATTTATATGACGCTCGTCCTTCGGACTCGCGTTGAAGAGGGGGTTAGGGCGTTCCGCCCTTAACAATCCTCATTTTGGACAACTGCTATATAATTTCCAAAATAAATCGTAAAATTTGGTATATGTCGACAATTATGAATTAATCTAATCCGTATCAACAATTAAATTCTTTATCAATATATTTTGTTGCTTTGTCTAATTGAGTTGCGTATATCTTACTTAATTGTTAGTATTGCAATAAGAGTCGTGATGTTTCACGCTGACTAACTCTAATAATAACACATTAAAATAAAATATATTCTATGCTTAAAACTCTAATGACAGGCTTAATGCTTACTGCTTGTTGTGTGGCAGGAGCAGAAACGATACTTACCGTTGAGTATCTTGACGGCAAAACAGCGCAGAAAGAATTGGCAAAAGTTTCAAGGATTGTTTTCGACGGTAGTCAAAACATCAGTTTGGATCTAAACGATGGTAATACAAAAAATCTTGGCAATGTATCTAATGTGCAGAAAATCGTATTTGCAGACGGAGAATTGGCATCTGTAGATCAGACGAATGCAACTTCAGTGAAGATCTATCCTAATCCAACTACTGAGTCTATCAGTATCGAAGGTTTAGAGCAGGGTCAACAGGTGAAGATCTATTCTATTTCTGGTAAACTGGCTCAGGTTAGCAACGAATCTGTAATCAACGTTTCATCTCTTTCAAATGGAGAATATATCGTTGTTGTCGGCCAAACCGTCGCTAAATTGATTAAGAAATAACATATTTGATTGCATAAGACGCGAGGCCTCGCGTCTCTACGGCATAATCTCTAACACATAAATAATCATGAAAAAAACATTACTATTTTCAGCAACTCTATTTGCTCTTACTTCGGTTGCTCAGACTCCGATCTATCTATACAAGGATGGCAAGGTCATCTATAGTGGAAATGTGATTCCCGATAGTATCGTCTTCCATGCTC
The DNA here is from genome assembly GCA_045641065.1 of Paludibacteraceae bacterium. Classification (GTDB taxonomy): domain Bacteria; phylum Bacteroidota; class Bacteroidia; order Bacteroidales; family Paludibacteraceae; genus UBA1723. The sequence continues at coordinate 31,725 of JAZUGF010000005.1, forward strand.
CTGCACAAGAGGAGAATCCTGGTGGTGGAGAGCAGCAGGGAGGTGAGACTGAAATGTTCTTGTCGCCTGCTCAATACATGAACAACATCAAGAACAACATCACGACTAATGTTCCAGGCAGCGCTACACAACAAAATGGCGGTGGCAAAATGGAATCAATCAAGTATTATTCTAAGTTGGCTAACAAGCAGAAACCAGCGGATGTGCTTTTGCCTGCAAACTACGACAAGAACAAAAAGTATCCTGTGATGTATGTCAACCACGGCATTTTCGGTACAGAAAAGAGTATGCAGGATGAGAGCAACAAGATCAGAACAATGGCCAACAACCTTGCTGCTTCTGGCGAGGCTAAGGAGATGATTATCGTCTACACATTCATGTATACAAGTTCTAATAGTGAGAACTGTGGTGGATTTACCGCTGAGGAATGCAAGAAATATGATGATTTCCGTGAGGATTTGACGGAGTGTTTGATGCCTTATATTAACCAGAACTATTCTACTTACACTGATCGTGAGCATACTGCAATCTCAGGTTTCTCTATGGGTGGACGTGAAGCCCTATATATCGGAATCACAAAACCTGAAGTGTTTGGCTATATCGGTTGCGCATGTCCTGCTCCGGGCGTCACACCTGCACAGGATAATTTCATGGCTCATCCGGGCAATATGCAGAAGAGCGAGTTGAAGTTTAAGGATGGAGAGCCTACTCCATTTGTATTCCTAATCACAGGGGGTACTAACGACGGTACTGTAGGTACATTCCCTAAGGAGTATCACGAGACTTTAACAGCCAACGGTGTTGAGCATCAGTGGCAGGAAATTCAGGGTGGTGGACACGATGCTTCTTGTATCGTGCCAATGTACTACAACTTCATCAAGAACATCTTTAAGACAGCTTCTGATTTGATGTCAGGAGGAAGATGATAAATGCTAAATGCGAAATCTAAATGCTAAATAAATGCCCCGACGAGTTTTGCCGGGGCATTCTATTTTATACTTATGCTTATTTTACCATGGCTTATTTTACCATAAATTTCTTGACTTCTCCACCGTCTTTCTTCAAATAGATACGAGATGGTTCAATCTTGTCTGAAGCGACTCCTCTTCCTAATTGGTCGTAAATTACGCTATTTGTTCCAGTTTCAGTATCATCTGACATAGGAACGTCTTTATAGTCAGTTTTATATTCCTCTGTTGGACAGCCATGACAGATTTCTTCAATGTTGATGTCAATCTGTTTTACACCTAACGGAATCTCATAGTTGAAATCCTTTCCAAACTCTCTGAATCCAGAAGATTCTCCGTTGTTGTAAGTCACTTTCACATTCCAAGCTAAGTCGGATGTCTTTGATAATTCAGATGCCTTCAAAACAAATTTCCTTCCCTCAAAATCTTTGCCATGGAATGAACCGAAATGCATTGGTATATCATCATATGAGAAGTGCTCATAACCATCAATGTTGATGTCAACCGGTTTACCTATGCCAAAGTAATCTGATAAATATGAATGAGATTTTGCACCCTTTTCCACCAAGTAATTGGAAATGGAAGTCATAATTGAATCTATATTCGGATTGAAACCCCATCTTGGATTATGATATCCTTCTGTTTCCTCTTTGACCTCGTCGTACATTTGGTAGAGAAGGTTCATACATTTGTCATGATTTAGGAAATCTCCGTGGTATGCAATGAATCTGTTTAAAAAGAGATCCAAGAAATCTTTATCTTGCAAAGCATTAAACAAACATTTTGATATGTCTTGTTTTTTAAGCCATTCTAGATATCCCTTATCCGCAAATTTGTAGCATATTTTATCAAGATCTTTGATGATGAAGTTCCATTTGCCATCAGGTTTTGTTGAACGCCACATCAAACCATTGTTTTGGACGTCTGTGGCACTAAACCAGAAATATGTGATATAAGAGTCAATCATATTGTCGATATTGACAACTTTTTCCCACTCTTTTAAGGTGTGTGGCTCATCACAGAAATAAATCAATCTCTCATATAGAGATCCGTCTCCGCTTGTGATCTCAACGTCGCCTTTGTTGAAAATCTTGCATACTTCAACGTCATCATCATTGTAGTTCGCAAATGCGTAATCTTTATTAGATCTTTCTCTAATATTGACTCTTCCAAAATATTTGCCGTTTATAAATGCAATAGCAGGAGTATGCGCCTGATAATCAACATTTGCGTATAGACCCATGCATCTTTGAGCCCAAGCGTCGGTGATTTGCAAACCATTATATCTGCCTCCACCTGTTCTTAGGATGATACTTTTGTTTTTTGCGACTTTTGGTTTCTCTTTCCATAAAACGCCTTTGAAACTTTTCTCTCCAAGTCTCTTCTTAGCGTAGACGGCGAGAGATTTCTGCGGAGTTATTCTAGCGGATGAGGCTCCTTGTATTCTTGATTGGACAAGCTGGTTGATAGACAATGTGTCGCCATATCTTATTTCCATATTCATAGGTACTCGTCTGTCAGTTATCTTCTCCCAAACAAGCAAGCCTCTTTCCTGTCCATAAAGTATAGAGTCTTCTGTTACAATTGAGACTGTTGGCAGAGTGACTTTTCTTCCAAGCGATATATACGATTGAACTTGAGCTGTGATAAGTGGACGAGTGGCGTCAAACACCTTGGCCTTTATGATTTTTGTGGTATCTATATAAATAGGTTCATTGTATATCAACGAAGAGTCATTTGGCTCGGAGCCATCAAGGGTGTATCTTATGCATAACGATGGGTCGACGGTACGGTTTTCTGCATAATAGTTTGGTACTCCTCCTGAAGTCAGTTCCACATAGAAAGGATCAATATGCTCCCAGGTTCCTCCGTCAGCAGAAAATTTCACCTCTTTAGGCAATTTGTTGGATGTTTTTGTATTCTTTTCTCCAGGTGTAGATCGCAACATCATTCCAAATTTGCCGGTCTCCACGTCTTTTCCGTATGAAACATTTTGGGCCTTGATTTCTGGATATGATAACGAATCAATAACAGTGCCTGTCTCATCGAAAAGATATAGCTTACCACCGTCGTAATTCAAACTCATTTCTACATTTTTGTATCCGACTTCATCATCGCAATGTAGGGTGATGTAGCTTTGTGCTGGGATATTCCAGAGTTTCTCGAATTTTTTCGCTTCTGAGTAATCGCGAGATTCTCCTAATGCATAATCTCGAATACGAATTGTTTTATCTGTCGGGTTGTAAAGCTCAATCCATGATTGAGGAAATTTACCTCCCTCATGGTGATACACTTCGTAAACATTACTTTGCATTATTTCGTTGATGACAACTTGCCCTGCGACATTTGATGCGGCAAGGGATGTCAAAAATAATAGTGTAGATGTTTTTCTCATTATTTACCTTTTATGCTTAATGTGTCCTACAAATACAATACATGACTATGGCCATTCCCTAAGTTGAATGGAAATACAGAGTATGCCAAGGTATGTCAACAAATCTTTCAAATATACTGATTTTATTTCAAACTAAACAATGGAGTTCACTGATTTTTTGATTATTTAACAAAAAAAAGGGATGCCGTTGCCGACATCCCTAAGTTTTTTAATCGTTTGGCTTGATTATTCTGCCTTACCCTTAGAACCAAGAACGTTAACGATCTTGTGAGTGTACATCTTAACCATCTCCTTACGAGCGTCACCACAGTACTGACGTGGGTCGAAGTGATCTGGGTGCTCAGCGAAGTGCTTACGAACAGCACCTGTAAATGCAAGACGAGAGTCTGAGTCGATGTTGATCTTACATACAGCTGACTTAGAAGCCTTAGTAAGCTCTGACTCAGGAATACCGATTGCGTTTGGCAACTTACCACCGAACTGGTTGCACATCTCAACGTACTCCTCAGGAACTGAAGAAGAACCGTGAAGAACGATAGGGAAACCACCCTGTGCAGCAAACTTCTCCATAACACCCTCAAGAACGTCGAATGCCAATGGTGGAGGAACAAGCTTACCCTCAGCGTTACGAGTACACTGCTCAGGAGTGAACTTGTAAGCACCGTGTGAAGTACCGATAGAGATAGCTAGAGAGTCACAACCTGTGCGAGTAGCGAAGTCGATAACCTCCTCAGGGTTAGTGTAAGTGTGGTGGTCTGCAGAAACCTCATCCTCAACACCAGCCAATACACCAAGCTCACCCTCTACAGTTACACCGTGCTGGTGTGCGTAGTCACAAACCTTCTTTGTTAGAGCAACGTTCTCCTCGTATGCAAGGTGAGAACCGTCGATCATAACTGAAGAGAATCCGTTATCGATACAATCCTTGCAAAGCTCGAATGAATCACCGTGATCCAAGTGAAGAACGATCTGTGGCTTCTCCCAACCTAGCTCCTTTGCGTACTCTACAGCTGCCATACCTAGGTAACGAAGGATAGTTCCGTTAGCGTAGTTACGAGCACCCTTAGAAACCTGAAGGATAACTGGAGACTTCTCTGTAGCTGCTGCAGTTACGATAGCCTGAAGCTGCTCAAGATTGTTGAAGTTGAAAGCTGGGTCAGCGTAACCGCCCTTAAGTGCCTTAGCAAACATCTCCTTAGTGTTGACTAGGCCTAACTCTTTGTAATTTACCATTTTATGAAAAAATTAAATATTTTTCGTTATTATCTGTCAGCAAAAATAATAAATTTTCTTTTTGTAGACGTCTTTGTCGCTCAACTTTTTAACAAAAATGGTGAGTCGATTGACCCACCTTTATATGTGTATGAACTCAAATCACAACTTGAATCCAAGGATTTAATATTGTCTTTGCTTTACTGACTTTATTTTTATTTCTTGATGATTATCTTTTTTGAGTTGCGAAGTTTACCGTCAGACTCTTCTGCTTGTATGTATACTTCTTTATTATTGCTAATAGATGACGGTGAGATTTTTCTACCTAAAATGTCATAGTAATGCAATTTGGCTGGATCTCCCTCCTTCTTTGGCCCAACAGTCGGATCAATGAAGTCAGTCTGATTTAAAGTGAATGCATTTCCGTTTTTATCAGACAACAATACTTTCTTCAACTCTCCAACTCCATTAAGCTTTAACAATGGTTGTTTGCCTGACGGTACTTTTTTCTTGTTGAATGAGTATGCCAACAACTGATACTCCTCATTTTTAAGTCTGTGTACGAAGTGCTCCATATTATCCAATCCCGACTGTGCTTCAAAAGTCGCATCATCATCAGCTTCAAAGTATGCTTCTACTGCCTCTATCGGATAGTCAGATTTTACATATAGAATATTGTCTTCTACTGAGTATTCTGCCTCCATGCCTCCTGCTGCAGTTGTGTCAATGTCGTTAACTATTGTGTTATACACATAAACAAAGTCTTGGATATTCAATTCTCCGTCATCATTCTTGTCGAAACATAAAGGAGATGGTGCAAACATTGAATTGTCAACTTCATTGAGTAGGTTGATGACTTCTAGTGAAATTTCAAGATTTAGTTCTGTCTCTTCACAGTATTCCGGTGACCATGTTCCATCCTCATTATATTTACAAGTCTCTATGGCATAATTATAAATATTTATTTCTTCTCCACTCTTGTCTTCGAGTCTAATACAGTATGCATCATATTTGTGTTTTGTTTTCAACTCAATTGATGTTCTGCTAGGCTCTATTTGTTCTTGTAATTTGAAATCTGTTTCTTTGCCTAAATACATAAAGTTAACGCCATACACATTTAATCCTACGTATTGATCCGCATTTTCTACTTTATTCCAACTAAGCTTTATGTTTTGCCCTTTTTGACATTCTATGTTAATTCCATCGTCATTGTTGTCATCAACATTGATGTTTGGAATTTCAAAATTAATTTCAAAGAAATTAGTTGTGTCTCTGAATCCTCCAGCTAGGGGATACTCTGGATCAAGTATAATAGTTCCAGTTAGCACAGTGTCAGACTCCCATTTTGAATCAGATATATTTGTGATATAACAATTGTCTCTGTAGACAGGTCCAGAAAAAACGATTCTATAGGAAGTTTGTTGTGGGAATGAGATATTTTCATCGCAATAGAACTTTCCATCTAGACTTGTTGAATCAATTGCTATTCCATTAATGTAAATCTCCTTGACAACAGGGACAGCTGTAGAGCTAAACTGGTCTAGCATATTTGAAATGTCTAATACGCCTTTGCCAATAGGGTTTGTAGGGTGGTTTGCATCAATGATTGTTTGTCGGACACTTGAATCGACGTTGCTGCCTAAGAACGAAGGAAATTCGGGTGTTATACTATAAAATGCGACACTAAACTCTCTGTCTCCAAACATGTTCTTATAACAGTTGCAATAAGCCATGTCGGCTAAATTAGGCAAGTATTTAACGGATTCTTCACTCGTATCTTTCTGAGTAAGGTGGTTGATTGTACAATTCTTAAACTTACAGTTGCTGAATAGCTTTTCCGCTTCACAACTCTCTATTTGACAGTAATCGAAAGTGCAGTTTTCTGCAAAAAGTCCATTTAATGCACGATTTTTCTCATCAGAATCATAGTAGTAACTTGCAAAACTACAATTTTTGAAGTGTCCTCCCTTAAAACCATCTTTCTTAAAGTTTAAATCTCTGAACATAATTCGTTCCAATGTGTCTTTGAAAGAAATACCAGCACAGTTATAGCAGAATATGTGTGTGAGTAATGTTTTATTTGTATTGCAAATAAGCTTTCCATCACATATAAGCTCAACATTATCTTCCAAAAACAAGCTTATTCCACTTTCAATAATTAATGTGTCTCCTTCGGGAATGTATAAAGACTCATTCAAGGAAGCATAGTCATATATTGTTGTTGTGTGTCCATTTGTAACTATTCCATTTTCATAATCCCATTCCAAATCATAGCATAAAGGTATTGATTTCTGTGTAGTTGTTGTGTCATTATTTACTACTACAGAAACACTATAATTCGCTTTTTGATAATTAAAAGGTGATTCAGGGTCATAAATGTCATCATCAGATATGTCATCATTTGATCCTTCATCGCTTGTCTCTTCGTCATTTGATCCTTCATCATTTGGTCCTTCTTTATCAGTATTTTCTGGATCAATTGCTATGATTACAGGGCCAACTTTGATGGTGTCACCTGTGCCAACATGGTCAACAATAAGAGAATCTGGAGTGATTGTTACACCGGTTAGATTATTAAATTTGAGTTTGATATTGTCAGCTGATTCTCCAAAATTTACCAAAATAGGGTAGGCATATACTGTGTCGCCTGGCATGAAGTTCATAAAATCATCATCCTCTTTGTTATCCTCAAACTCGTCATCGTCCATTTCATCTTCCTCGTCTTCATCATCGTTATGGAAATCTATAAATTCGTAGTTGTATTCCTTTCCTTCTTTATTTGCATATCTCATAGTAAGCAATGTGGCTGTAAAATCCTTTTGTGTATGTCCTTCGTAAGCCTTCATGGCATCTATACATCCTGATTTACATGCGTTGATAAGGTCTAATTTCAATGTCATACGATCATTGTACTCTTTACATTGCAGCAAACGTGAGATGATACCGGCCATACAAGGGCATGCCATGGATGTTCCACTGTATACACCATAACCGTAAGGCAAAGTACTTACAATGCTAGATCCTGGGGCTATAAGCTCATAGTTTAAGGCCTCTAATCCTGCTGTCGTGAAGTTTGATGTAATAGGTCCGTCGTTATCGCGATTTGAAAAATCCGACAAATTGCCTGATGTGTCTGATGAAGCAACAGCAAGGACGTCTGGATAACCAGCAGGGAAACTGATGGAACCAGTATTGATTTCATCTTCTTCATTGCCGGCTGCTGCTACTATTATAGCATGTTTGCTAGCTTCTTTATAGATGTCTTTCTCAATTTCAGAACAACCTTCGCCACCTAGGCTAAGACTGATAATGTCAGCTCCGTTCGCAACAGCATAGTTTACTCCTTCCAATATGCCTTCTTCATCGCCACCTCCTTCTGCGTCAAGTACTCTGACTGGCATGATTATGGCATCTGGATTCATTCCGATAATTCCTCTAAGGTTATCATTTGCTGCAGCAATTCCAGCACAATGAGTGCCATGCCCGGCAGAGTCTGACATCGCACAATCATGCCATACCATGTCGTATCCATGAATGTCGTCGATATAGCCATTCCCGTCGTCATCAACACCTGGAAGTCCATTAGCCTCTGCTTCATTTACCCAAATCTTTCCAGCAAACTCCTCATGCTCAGTATCTAGACCAGTATCAACAATAGCTATTACTGGACGTTTACCCGTAGTTGTAGGAACTTTCCAAAGTTCTTTGATATTAGTTGCATTCAATGCCCACTGTTGTGAGAATAGGGGATTGGATTCTCCTGTTATATTTGTTGTGTATGCTCTTCTCTTATAGTTAGGCTCTACAATAAGCACTCCATCTTGGTGCTTTAGATACTCAATGGCATTTTTAGTAGATGTGACGGTAGTGTCAAATGTAAGTTTATATAGATTTGACTTAGTAGCACCACTACGGGATTCAACTCCTTTTTTAGGTGTGGAAATTGGTTTGATTTTGTTGACTCCTAATTCACGAAATGCTTGTGCTAGTGGATTCGCCTCTGCAGATCTAAGTTGATCGTCATTTTGACCGACAGATTCTGGCACATTCACGTCGGATCTGAATTTAACTAATACTTCTCCTTCGACATATTTGCCTTTTTTGAATTTGCCATTATCAGCATTATGTCTTTTCAAACGTTGCTGTACGTTTGAAGTTTTTGCCATCTTAGTATGACCAGGTTGGTTAGTTTGTCCGGAAATCAATTGAAAATTGAATGACAAAACAAACAGACCCAAGTAGAATAGATTTCTCTTCATTTTTTAGTTTAATTTTTCACTTCAAATAAATAATATCATTGATGAAACTATTAATAACATATGACTCCTTTGGCTATTTGTCATAATGGAGAAGGAGCCACTCCTTTTGACGTTTTGCAAAATTATTATTTTTTCGCAATAATTGTTGCTTGAAATAGTCTTTTGGCGAATTATGGCTGCATATTTACACTATTTCGCGATTTTTTTTACGCTTTTTACAAAAAAATAAGGTATTTATATAGGAGTTGTCCAAGATGAGGATTGTTAAGGGCGGAACTCCCTAACTCACACACCAACGCGAACCCGAAGGGTGAGCGTCTAATTAATAAGCGTGTTTGGACAACATATATAATCTCCAAAAATAAAGGCGGATCCAATGTGATATGAACCCCTAAAGTTAGACAAAAAACTTTAGGGGTTAAATTATGAGCAAAAAGCAAGAGAGCGGAAAGCACGGGAAGAAGGAGTTGCAGAAATATATGCGACTACTTAAGAAAGGCGAAAGCGTGAACACGAT
>JAZUGF010000006.1:0-65413 GCA_045641065.1 Paludibacteraceae bacterium
ATATCGTGTTCACGCTTTCGCCTTTCTTAAGTAGTCGCATATATTTCTGCAACTCCTTCTTCCCGTGCTTTCCGCTCTCTTGCTTTTTGCTCATAATTTAACCCCTAAAGTTTTTTGTCTAACTTTAGGGGTTCATATCACCACACCACGTCTCTAGATTTTGCATTTAGAATTTCTAATTTAGCATTTTCTTAAGCTTCTTCATCCTCGTTGTCTGTGAAAACACCTGTAGCATCACAATAACCGTACTCTCCTTCAAGAATCTCTGCGATAAGGTCCTCATCAAACTTTTGAGCCATCTTATCTCCTGCTTTCTTGTCCTTCTCTACCTGATCAACTACATACTGAAGAATCTCATCTTCGTCAATGTCGACTTCGTCATCCGAATCTTCATCAAAAAATCCCTGTGACTCATAATAATCGTATAGAATATCAAGAATATACTCAATATCCTCTGCAGTTGTGTCTGCATACTCCTCATCCAAATTTTTTAGGATGAACTCTACGGCTTCTTTATCGTCGTATCCAATTTCGTCTTGTGCCATAACTCTATAATTTTTTCGTTTTCGTTTTCGTCTTCGTCTTCGTTTTCGTTTTCGTCTTCGTTTTCGTTTTCGTTTTCGTCTTCGTTATCGTCTTAAAATAAATATCTTATTCGATGTTTTCTCATCATTGTCGGCAATCTCAATATTCAATCCATTCTTCTTCGCAAATTTCTTCATCTCTTCTGCATCAAAGAAGTCTATATCACGCTCCACTTTATTGAAATTGATAACCGATGAAGTAGAGAACCATTCCGTCAACCTGGTTATTTTATGTGTTTTCTCTTGGCTCTTGTCGGCATCTCTCACAATAATCTTGCCTCCTTCTTTTAATCTAGCCAAACATTTGCTTAAAACAGTCACTCTCTCATCCGCTGTCATATAATGTAGCACATCATTGATGATGAAGACGTCGCTCTCCTCAAACTCAGTACTTACTATATCTCCTAAGATATATGTGTGGTTTGGAGCTACAGCATAACAACGTTTGGCTAGTGCTATTTTCTCCTCATCGTAGTCATATGAATAAAATTCAGCATTCGGCATCATGTGACTCAACATAAACGATAGATAGCCATAACCACATCCCAAATCCGACACAACTGCATTCTTCGGTATATGTTCCCAATACTTCCTGTAATCATCCTCAAGTCTGACTTTAATTTTAGTGTAATACTCAAGCACTGGGCCTTTCAAAATATAATTCTGCTCCAACAAATGTCGAAAATATGGATTATTAGGAGAATTAACATCCTCACATAGATCAGCATACTCTTTCTTGATAAATTCCTCATATTCTGCCGCATCTTTTCTAAACATTCTCTTAGGGCAATCAGAAGTAGCACATGGTCGTCTTTCACATACTTTCATTGCCATATTCGTGCGACCAACATAAAGGATATCTCCTTTGCGGATTCCATAACGATGGCCGGCAAACACAATCGGTAAAATGTCTATACCGAGTTCACTTGCTAAATAGAATGCTCCAGGATGAAATTTAGCAATTTTTCCATCTACACTTCTCACTCCTTCAGGGAAAACACAGATGCTATAGCCATGATCGACCAAGTTTTTTAACTGCGGCAGATAATTCTCAATCTCGTCATCACTACAGAAGAATCCCGACAAATGTAGGAGGATTCCGTAAACCGGAGAGTTCCAGTTGGAAGACTTCGCCATAATCACAACCTTCGGAGTAAGGGCCATAACACGAATGATGTCAAGCACCGACTGATGGTTGGCAATTATCATAGATGGTTTTGAGAAATCTTCATGTGAATTATCCACATCTTTTCTTGTCAGACGTGGAGTAGCCACCCACAATAACCATCTGCAGAAATAGCAGATCATATAGTGAAGCAGATTGTATCTCCAAATTTTCTTCAGAGGCAAACAATATGATAACACAGCGACCAATGACAATACAATTCCAGCAAGTCCAAAGCTACCGATTAGGAACACTGTCCACAAGAAGCTATTGATTGTGCCAGGCGGCAAGCCTCTTTTGGTACGGCCAGTAACAAGAAGTCTGAAAACCAACGGTTGCACTACATAAGCAATCAGCACCGTCGCAAACATTCCTATTAGAGATGCGTATGCCACAGAAAGCAACGATGGGTGTTCGGCAAACACAAGCACTCCCATACCAAGTATGGATACGATTGAAGAGAAGAAGATGGCCGTTTTGTGCGACACTAACGTATGCTTGCCAGTACTATATCCATCCACCAATCCATCTGTTATGAAGATACTGAAATCGTCACCAATACCAAAGATGAATGTTGAGATTATGACACTCACAATATTGAATGACAATCCAAAAATATACATAACGCCGAGAATAATCAGCCATGCCAATGCCATCGGCACAAAGCTCAATATGGTCAATTCCAAGCTTCCATAATTAAGCAGTAATCCAAGGAAGACAATCAACGACGAAACTCCTAACACAAAGTTGAAATCGTCCTGCACACTACGCATATACCCCTGGATAAAATGTGGTTTATCAAGAATAACCACGCTCTTATTGTCTACAAAAGAATCGTAAACTTTCTGTTTGGCATCGGCCTTCATGACAGCATTTGAAATCGCCATCTTCATTCCGTCTTCCGCACAAAACCAGCTGTCGAGATGCTGACTGAGTGGAGAGTGTGGATTTTTTTCAAACGCCGCAACAACTCCGTCAACCTTATAATCAGCGTTGATAGTACTTATGAATGGATCAAAAGCAGACGAGTCAAAACCATATTTCTCAGCGGATTCCTTCAACTGTGCTGTCACCGTTTTCTTTCGCTCAACAGTCCAAAAGCTATTCCACCTCTCCAATTTCTCTTGCTGCTCGTTTCCAGAAAGCAGCAATTTATCCAAATGAGAATGACGAACGATATCACCAGTGTTAAGCAAAGAATCAAGTGTTTGATTCATCTTATGATAAGAGCCTAGTGCGGCATCATCCGTATCTCCCGTTGATACGAAATAAATTGAGACCTCACCGTCTTCACAAGTCGAGCTCTGCAATCGTTTCTCTACCTCAAGAGCTCCTTCCGGGTAATAGCAAAGATGATTCATGTCGGCATCAAACGCAACATCATTGTAGTGGTACAATCCATAGCCGGATAACAAAAGTATCACCACAACCAAAAATGACATGTTCTCTATCTTATAGGCGTTTGCAGACTCAATCCACTGCAACAGTTTGCGTTTTTCTCCCGCATCGCCATAACTCATTATATGAGGAAGATAGACGAGGCAGAAAATCATCGCTCCAACAATCATTGTCGACGCAAGGTAGCCGAAATCAACCAATAATGAAGACGACGTGAATGTCAAACTGAAAAAGGCTCCAATTGTGGTAAGACTGCCAACAGTAAGCGGCGACGCCAATTCCCTAATCAATTGCGGTGCATCCTTACAATGTTCCTTATGCGTAACAACATGTATGGCATAACTCATTACAACTCCAAGTATCGCACTACTCGATCCAATAGCAATCAAAGAAATGGAGTCCTTGATTATTGACATCACTGCCAACGCAAAAAGGAATCCAAATGTGCTTGGAAGCAAGATAAGGATGACGCTCTTTCTGTCTCTAAAAGAGAAAAATATAATTGCACAAATTGCCAATATTCCGACAATAATAGTCAGATACATATCTTTCTGCACACAGTGAGAGTTGTATACCCCCATCACTGGTCCACCAAAACAATCTATCTTGCACTCATTATGTTTGGCAATTACACTTTCTAAAATTTCTGTAAGTTCTTCAGAAGCATTCAAATCCCCAGCTGGGAATGTTGGGGTGATTGTAATCATAGCAGTGGTATCGGTAGAAAGATAGACACCACCGTTTATTATTGAATATTTGGATGATACCTGTGTATTAGCAAGACTTTTCAACGCTGGACCAGCAAGGCCAAACGGATCTTTATAAATATATTCCGCTGTAAAGTTTCCCCACAACGTGTGAAGAGACTCATAGTTTGAAGCCATTCTCTTATCAATGGCGTCCACAGAAAAGATAGAATCAAAATCCGAGTAGACGGAATTGTCAATATAGATAGGAAGATTACTGTAGATGATATCAGATGTGGATTGAGCTGCGTCTGGATCAACTGTAAAACTAACACTTTTTGCAAGATTTGGAACAAGAGCCTCGTTCAACTCCTTCTCCAATGCCAACGCACAATTATGGACCGACGCGATATCCCCATCACATCCGACCATCACTACTACATTGTCTTTTACCTTAAGTTTTTCAAACACTAGTTTTTGGGCTGCATTATTCCCGTTGTTAGGCAGGATCTTCATAAAATCCTGCTCTGCATTCAAACGAGATGCAGACAATCCAAGTAGCGCAATCAACACAACAAGCGACATCCACAAAAGAGAACGCCGTTGCTCAAAAAAGTAATATATCGATAAAAATATTCTACCCACCTACTTTATATAGTTAATAATTAAGAAGTAATAATTAATAGTTATTCCGTAGGGGCAATCCCTTGTGGTTGCCCTGTAGACAACATTAGTTTTATTCCTTAATTATTAACCATTAACTATTAATTATTAATTATCAATCAACTACATCATCAGCAATATCATCGTCTCCATCGTAGTCATCATCTGTGATTTCAATATCGATGATTGGAGCCTGACGTTTGAATGCCTCATTTAGTGAGATGATTGTCTCTGTACTTGAGATTCCCTTGATAGCCTGTAGTTTCTCGTGGATCAAACGCAAGAAATCACGGTTGCTCTTAGCATAGATCTTGATGAACATTGCATACTCACCAGTTGTATAGTGGCACTCCACCACCTCTGGAATCTTATACAATGCGTCTACAACATCCTGGAAATCATTCGCGTCACGCAAGAAAATACCCATATAAGCACAAGTATTGTAGCCAATCTTTGAAGGGTCGAGAACAAACTCAGAACCTTTGATGACACCAATCTTCTGCAATTTCTGGATACGCTGATGAATCGCAGCACCTGAGACATTACACTCTCTCGCCACTTCCAAGAATGGCATTCGTGCGTTGTCTGAAATCAATTTCAGAATCTTCTCGTCTAATTTGTCAATGTGTTTTTGTCCCATATTCAGTTTGTTTAGTGATTAATGTGATTAGCAATAAACTCACCCGCTTTTGTCAACGCATCAACCTTACCCACGTCAATAAGCTGAAGATCAACTGATTCGTGAAGCTGGATATCGTGAGGCTTTGCCATATCCAGATAGAAGTCGATGATAGAGAACTTGTCGGGATAAACTGACATTTCTCGCAAAAGTGATGGGTTTATAATATGTATTCCAGCAAACGCCAACTGATTGTTTGGTTCGTCAAACACAGTAGCGTCACCTTTCATTTCGTCTGTTTTAAGATTCTTCCATGCACGTAGTCTGCCATCTTCCGATGAAATCAACTGACGTGAAGAATCACGGTGTGAACATAGAAGCGTAGCCTCAGCATTGCTTGCCATATGGGCATCATACAACGCCTTGATATCGGCATTCGAGAATATATCCACGTTGTGAACAATAAGCGGTTCCTCTCCACCGAATGTCTCAAACGCACGTTTCAATCCTCCTCCTGTATCAAGAAGGAAATCACGTTCGTCAGAAATCTTCACGTCTACACCAAAATCATTAGCATTCAGATAATCAATAATCTGTTCTCCAAAATGGTGGACATTCACCATGAATTCAGTCACACCGAAACGCTTCAAGTTTTCGATGCAATGGTATAGCAACGGTTTGCCATTAAGCTCAACCAATGCCTTTGGACGGTTATCTGTCAATGGGCGAAGACGTGTGCCAAGTCCGGCAGCGAAGATCATTGCTCTCATTTGCTGCTCTTTTTAGTATTAGTCAAAATAGAATCGTAAGTAGACTTGTTGTGCAAGATCTCACATGCTCTCTTTGCTTCCTTATCGTATTTCAAATTCTCCTCAGAAGCTCCCTTCTGGAAGTAGTAACGCTGAGCCAAATCTGTAGAAATCAGCTGGATAATCTCATCCTTATTCTTATCAAGTTCCTCATCCTGACAACGGAATAGAGCCAACTGCAAAGCATCATACTGCTGTTTTGCAGCCTCGTAAGTGCTATCCTTCTTTGCCTTCTCAACAAGAGCATCGAAAAGTTTCTCCTTATCAGTCTTGTAGCTGAAATCCTTGCTCACTACGAAATCCTTGAAATTCTGCCAATCCTCAAATTTAAATTCTGAGATCGACGGAATTGTTGGATGCTCAGATGCCCACTTTGTACCATAGTCAAAGATGATGTTCTTAGCGTAAAGCTGATAAACAATCTGAGCAGGAACGCTATCTCCATTGTAAACAGTATCTGGCATCACACCACATCCATCCTTTACGATTCTTCCATTCTTAGTCTTGAACTCATGAGTCAAGCTATCAGGAATAACGAATTTCTTACCATTCTCACGTGTACGAGCGTAGTCGATAGCCTGGATACAGCGTCCTGAAGGGATATGATACTTAGAGATTGTCAATTTTAGGCTACCACCGAAAGGCAAGTTACGGCTTGTCTGAACAAGTCCCTTACCATAAGTACGCTCTCCCATCAACACTGCTCTATCCAAATCCTGCAATGATCCAGATACGATCTCAGCAGCAGATGCACTCTCTCCGTTTACCAACACTACGATTGGCATATCCAAGTCGACAGGATCTTTAGTAGTGGAGAATGTCTCATCCCACTCCTTAATCTTACTCTTAGTGTAAACCACCTTTGTTCCCTTCTCCACAAAGCATCCAACGATGTCAACTGCCTCAGAAAGAATTCCTCCAGGATTAGAACGAAGGTCGATAATCAAACTCTTTGCACCCTCCTGCTTAAGTCTCTTCAACTCAGTCTTAAACAAATCAGCAGTTCCAGTAGTGAAACCAGTCAACTGGATATAACCGATATCGCTACCGATCTTTGTTGCAAGGTTGACAGAAGAAATTGTGATATTATCACGTACAATATTAAGAGTCACCTCCTTATCAGCACGTTTCACAACCACCTTAACAGTTGTCCCAGCCACACCACGCAACTTTTTGCTGACATCAGATGTAGTGCTGCCAATAACCTTTTTTCCGTCGACGCTAAGGACCACGTCGCCAGCCTTAAGACCATATTTATGTGAAGGAGAATTTTCGTAAACCTCCTGAATAATTACCAAACTGTCACGCTGAGAAATCACCGAACCCACACCAGCGTAAGTACCTGTAGTCATAAACTTAAGGTCGTCCTGCTCACGCTCAGGAATATACATAGTGTATGGATCAATCTTGTTGAGCATAGCGTTGATACCAGTTTCCACCGTCTTCTCTACAGAGAAAGTGTCAACATAGAACATATCAAGTTCACGCAACAAAGTAGAATAGATTTCAAGATTTTTAGAAACCTCGGCATTTTTATTAGCAGCCCAAGAAGAGGTTGGAGCCACCGCAGCCATCAAGCCGACCATAGCTGCATATATATTTCTTTTAATTCCCATATTACGAATTCAAAGTTAATAATGCAACAAAATTATTAAAAAGGATAGAAAATCCCCAATTTGAATAGATTTAATTTTCAATCGCAGACAAGATTTCCCAATGTCCGTTTTTATTTGCACCGACGTGTCTGACAACACCCTCGTCTACAAGTCTTTTGATATGCCATTCTACCGTCTTGCTTGATTTTCCGATGATTCTTGCCACACCATCCTTCGATAATGACGGATTATCCTTCAACACCATCAATATATTATCTCTTGTCTTTTTGCCTAATTTTATTCTATTATCACCTAACTCATACCGAAAACGAGGCTCATTCAACTCTTCTATTTTCTTATTATCGTCGAAGTGATAATCGTTGTACGCATCATATTCAAAAGGAATTGAGACTCTGATGAAATAGTCTAAAAACTCAAACACAGATTTTCCGTATAACCTTGTCACCAACGGTATTCCATGCCCAGTCTGCTCAACCATATTCAAACGGATTAAGATCTTTGCCAACTCATCATTCACCGGTTTCGACACACCTGCAAAGAAATCATCCCTACTTAAGTTGTTCGGCAATCCTCCTGTGGAGATTATCTCTATTCTATTGTTAAATATGTAGATAGCAGGCGGAGTGCCGTCAACCCAATCATTATGCAAACAAGCATTAAACCATACCTCACGAAAAGCATCCCTGTCAAACAATGGTATATCCTTCCTTATTCCACGATTGAATTCAGTCTTCGTTTGATTGACAACATCAGCACAATAATCAAAAGCCTGCTGCATAGCCACAACCAAACATTTTTCTCCATATTCGTTACGCAAGATAATCTTTGATGATTTGTCGTTACCAGCAAATCTCACCACCTTTATAGAGATATCGTTCTTGTCGCACAACAAATCGCTCATCTTGTTCCATTCTCCAGATTCGTTCTGCAAATGAAAATTCTGCACAAACGTCTGCTCATTGATATTCAATCCACTTTCCGAACAAAGCAATTTCAAATATTTGAATGTAGGATTCTGCACTTCACCACGCACAGATGTTATTTTTGCTTTTGTATTCAAAACCATTGAATGAGTCTTCTCAATCTCACTTTCACTCATAGATCGACAAGTTGTTCCTATTCTACGGTAACATCCTTGTGAACTTCTACCAAAACGTTTGATGTAAAACAAACCGTCACCCTTATCTATCTGAATTTCAATCACAATCTTACCATCCAAGTATTTGGATCCCAACTGGACATACTCTTTTGCACTCGGCAAAATTGAATCAGTTATGACGTCGGATATTTTTTTGAATGTCTCATCCACTTTCTCCACACCAACAATCGTACCGTCGTCTTCTACTCCCACATATAAAGTACCACCTTCTGTATTCAAGAACGCCACAATCTCTTTCTCGATTGCTTCGGTGTATTTTCTCTTCAATTCGATTTTTTCTGTCTCTACAAATTCCATTTCCCTAACTTTTAATTTATCGCAAAAGTATATATTTTTTCTGTTTTTCTAATATTTATTACCTAATTTTTACATTTTAACCCCTAATTTTCATTATTTATCACCTGATTTATTCACTTCTGCAAACCAAAAATCTGATTTTTATCACCTAACAATCTTAATTTATCACCTAATTCAAGTAAAAACTGGGCAAAACCATATACTTGTCATTATCAAAGCAAAATTTCATAGATACGAAATATGCCCTCAAAAATAAATGCTACTTTTGTATCCATACAAAAATGAGAAAACAAAAGTATCTTTTATGATTAAAAAACTACTACTAACTGTTTGCACAACACTATGTTGCACTTTCCTTTATGGAAAACAGGACTGGAAGTTGGTTTGGAACGATGAGTTCGACACTAACGGTGCTCCAGACAATTCAAAATGGTCGTTCGACACTCAAGGAAACAACTGGGACTGGGGTAACAACGAGGCCCAAAACTATACTCCTGCCGACAAGAAGAATGCGTGGGTGGAGGATGGCAATCTAATCATCGAGGCACGTAAAGAGGCATATCAATGGTATGGCGACGGTGAAACAAAGCAATACACATCTGCTCGTCTAATCACAAAAGGCAAAGGAGATTGGCTATACGGTAAAGTGGAGGTTAAGGCATTGCTTCCTACTGGTCGTGGAATGTGGCCTGCTATCTGGATGTTGTCGACTGACGACACTTACGGAGGTTGGCCCAACTCAGGAGAGATCGACATCATGGAGAATGTAGGTTTTGATCCAAACAAGATCCACTGCAATATCCACACCGAGGCTTACAACCATAAGATGGGAACCAACAAGGGTAACACAGTCACAACGACGTCGCCAAGCCAGAATTGGCACATCTATAGTATGGAATGGGACGCAGAAAAGATCATTCTCTTATTGGATGGCGAACAGGTGTTCCGTTTCGACAACGAGCACAAGACATCAGCACAGTGGCCATACGACAAGAGATTCCACCTACTTCTTAACATCGCCGTCGGTGGCGGTTGGGGCGGCGAGCAAGGTATCGACGACGGTATCTTTCCTCAGCGTATGCTTGTCGACTATGTCCGCGTCTACCAGTATGGAGAGGTTGAGGATGAACCTGTCGATGGAGTGTTGACTCTAAAGACAACTACAGATGAATTGGTTTGTGAGGGAAATGAAATCGGAATCACAATCGACACTACAGGAACTGGAGCACTTCTATACCCAGAGAAGTTGACGATGAGTGTTTATGAGGTTGACAACGATGGTAACCGTAATTATGCAGATATGTCAAATGCGTTGAGTTTCGATGGCAAAATCAATCTAACATTGAAGCCAAACAGCACTGAGAAAGCTACAATCATTACAGAAATCACATACCGTAAAGATGAAGGTGAATTTGAGCAGGTTGAGTCCGAGACATCTTACGTTAAAATCTCATCTCGCCCTGTGGTTGCATCGTTAGACAGTATCGGCAAAAAGGATGTGAAACTTAACATCGATATGTCGGCTGGCAATCCTCCATATTTCTATTATTTGGATGAAGACAACGGCAGACCAAGAGAGGGTAATGAAATATATGATTTGGAGAAAGGAGACCATGAAGTGAGCATTGTTGATGGAAACGGATGTATATCAGATTCTTACAAATTTAACATTCCAGACCCAACATCTGTTGACAATATCGCAGGAAGCAATATCGCAGGAAGCAATATCGCAGTTTACGCAATCAATAATGGCATTAAGGTGGATGGTGCAGTCGACGGTGCAGCATTCCGTATTATTGATGCAAACGGAATCGTTGTGATAGATGGCAAATTGTCTGGCGACGGTACTATCATCGCGTCTTCTTTGGGCAACGGAATCTACTACGTGCTAATTGAAGGCAAAGCTTATCCGGTATTGATGAAATAATCGGTAGAGACGGGGCATGCCCCCGTCTTTCTCAAAACATAAAAATCCCCACTCCTATTTGGAATGGGGATTTTTATGTTCAAATTATTCTTGACATCACATCATATTCAATGATGAATATAATTCCGATTTCCTCCCAAAACAAAATCGAATTACTATCAGGAAAATCCAATCTCTTTCCCTTAAACAACAATCCTAATATCAATCCTACCCCTAAAATCAGCAGAGCATAATAATTCTCCAAAGCCAAGATATAGAACAAACATACCAAAGCACTACCTGTGAACGAGCCGATCTTATGAACAGCTAGTTCCAACTTTGTCTCCTCTCCTGGATGGTAGGAATAGTATCCTGCAAGAGCAAGACCAAGCACTCCAATCGACGGCATAATCGGCCAATAAGCATATTCAGAAAAAGAGTACGTAGTAGGAAACCAATATGACAACCATCCCATAACTGTACAGATTGTAATTTTCCACCAATTATATCTTCCCGAATACTCCGCTGTGATGCTCAAACTCTGCGGAATAAATCTAAACTTCAATAGAAATCCAACAATGTAAACCACCATTGCCACAAATCCTATCGCACTTATTATATTTAAAACTTCCATGGACAAAACTTCTACTGAGTGCAAAGATAATGCTTTATCCATATAACAAAAAATCCCGACTCAATTTGAGCCGGGATTTTTACTATTTCTCCTTGTGTTTATACACGCCACCATTGGTCAGTTCTATCAGTTTCTCCCAGATACGAACCATGGCCAAAGTGTCGAGCTTGCAATATTTAAGCAAACCTTCGCGTGCCTCTCTCTGCTCATCAGGAGACATATCCTTGATTTTTGGAAACAACGTCATTGCTTCATCTCCCTTATGGACATTGGGCAACTTGGAATAATCAAGTTCTGGATTATTCGGGAACAATGCAGGAAGCACCTCCTTAATAGAAGAAGAACCTTTCATATTGATTTGATAGCAAGATCCATTTTCAAAAGGTATTATCAAATCCCTGATATTATCATGAATGTTCATCAGGTCGTCATGCAAGTTTTTGTACAAGCTAGCCAACCTAGCTATTCTACCACATTCAAACTTCTTGTTGTAGACCACAACACATACATTTAAGGGAATATTCTTAACTAACTGATCAGCCAATGCGCGACGAGGGTCAGATCCGTCGGAGAGAGCCAAAAACTCCTTGTGATTAAGTTTGCCACCCAAATTGTCTATATGATGTAGAGAATACTGGAATGGAATCTGTTCGTAAGGTCTTGAATCTACGTGTATAGGCAATACCGGCTGAACTGTCTCGAAATCTAAGAAATAGATTGGATAAGAAAGAGTGTTCAAGAACTCCTTTATTTTATCGTCGTCATGAAATATCTCCTGCGAGCCAGTCGATTCTATTTCTATCTGACGTCTCTGATATACATATTTGTCAGTTTTCCCAATATATTTCATGAAATCATCATACGAGACAACGCCTTTTTCATACAACTCAAAAGATTTCACGTCGCCTATAGAGAACACCGAAGGCTCCTGAATATTATTTTTCTTCTTGCAATACTCTTTAAAAGCACAACCATACGGATGCTGACAATGAATTCCAATATTTGAATCCAGTTCCTTATCGCAATTAAGCACGTAACCCGCCAACTCTATTTCACGACCTACCGTCTTCATCCTCTCTTTCACCACCTTGGTCAAGTTTGTTTTATGAAACAACTCTTTCAAGTTATATTTCGGAGTTCCCGACTTATCCGTCTTTCCATCATAGTTATACTTGGAGTTCAAGACAAGAGTGTAATAATTTTCCACTTCCACACCGCACTTCATCAGTATGTATGCCTGACAAGCCAAATCGTCAATATACACGTTCTTTCTTCCTCCTTCGTTTGGCTTATCATCGTCGCTACCAGTAGAACTCTTAACCTCATAAATATCAAAAACATGACCGCCTTTACTTCTGCGATGCAGAATATCCACAGCACAATAAACACCTTTATAGGAGAACGATGCTTCGCAGATATTATTTACACCGCTGGTCGGCACTATTAATTTTGATGTTTCGATCATCATCTTGCTCAAATCCAAAACAATATTGCCATTGGGATCAGTTTTTGTAGCAGTAACATCTACATAATCTCCGAAATAGTTCATTGCCAAGTCTCCGACCTCATTACCCTTTTCAAAACGAGCTTTTGCACTATCGTCAATGACGGCCTCTCCTGGTTTGTTTACCTCAAGCCATAGCCTCTTCGGACACTGGCAAAATGCCAAAAATTTTGATTTTGAAAGTCCCATAGCTTACTCCTCCCATAATTAAGTTAATAATATATCTTATCCCTATTTTTACTACAAATGTATAGCAACCTTACGGCTGATATTTTAACAAATCCTCACATGAATTTCTAAATTCTTTTTCAGCCATTTCCATAGTTTTAGCAAACTTCTCATAATTGCCATCTGCCTTCTGTATTTTCATACCTATCTGATGAATTTCAGAACCATCTACGTCAACTATTCTTAAATCTTCTTTCACTGGTTCTACATCTTCGTCTTTCCCTGCATCCGCAGCCACAGGATAAAAAAGGAACCCATTATTCGACTTAAAACGATACATATAGACTATTGTCTTATAATATATCTCCATGTTTCTATCGCGATCTGAGAGATTATAACGATCCAAAGGAATATACTTGGCATCAGCCACGCTCTTTTCATCTTTTGATATATAATCAGGAACAATTTTTATTCCCTGATCAAATAGTTTGAAATCACTATTTTTAGACGTATAATGATTAAAACTTTCCTTTAACACTACTGCTATATACTCTTCCCAAAGCCATGCCCCATCGAACAAAACTCCATAAATCTCCTTCTTTTCATTATTTTCCTTGCCATACGACAATTTATCATGCATAAGTATCATGCGACAGATATTCTGAAGCTGAGCATATTCGTGGAAATAAGGATGAGCTACCGGACGGATATTCTTATTCAGTATCTTCTGACGCTCTTTCTGATTGAATGTAGGAGTAGCCTGACAAATATCCATCACAGCCTGCTTCGTGTCATTATCGCTTGCAAGAATACCCTTGAAAGAGGAATTTCGACGCAAATACTCTATAGCATGGCGGACAAGTTGAGTGACATCATTATCCATACTATGTTCACGAGTGTTATAAGCAACCTTACCCATGAATGGAATATTCTTCTGGATGTGACGATTCACATCTATCACTCCACGTATGTTGGCATCATTATGCTGATACGTGCGGTATTTCTTAAAAACACCCTTCTTCCACGCCTCCTTCAAATAATGAGGAAATAGCAACGCAGTCAAATCAAGAATAGGATGCTTGCTCGAATCGAGTTTCCAATCAAAAAGATTCAGATGAAGCACTTTGCTGAGCATGTACTGAAGAAAGAAATCGTTTTCATCATTCTGAGCGAATCTCGATCTGATATTTATCTGAAGACCATTCACACAGATAAAACCCATCACATTTCCTGTGGAAAGACGATACTCTTTATCTTTTTCTTCTTGTAACTTGACTATAAAGCTATCATCTCCACCTAAATCGTTATCAGAATCTACTTCATTGGAGAATAAAAGCAAGTTTCCATCAGACTCCGCAACAAGATCTTTAACTGGTTTTCTTGATAAATCCTTTATAGTGTCGATATTTTTCACTATAAATTCACCACACTTTTTCTCGCAATCACAAACCCATTGATCTCCATTTTTTTGTGGTTCATAGATTGCATAGGAAGACGGCCTTTTGACATAATAAGCCAGATCTCCAAAGCGATTGTCAAGAAGATTAATCAGATTTGACATAAGCAAAAAATTTTATTCTTAATCATTGTCAGAATCTTCATCATCTTCTATAGGAGAATATATGTTATTTACAAATATTTCTTTGTAAATTTCATCATCACCAACCTTATCCGAAATCTTTGATTTTATCATATCCCACAATTCATTTATTTTTTTCTCTATATTTCCCTCCTTGAAATCAACTTTCAAAGACTTTGGTCCCTTTTTATTATTACTCTCCGAGAAGATATTGAAGTCGCTAACTTTTACTTTCAAATCAACCCCATTATTCTTCAAGACCAAATTAAGTTTCTCAATTCTTTCCAAAAGTTCTATAGGAATCAAAGAATTGTATGCATTTTTAATTTGTTCTAATTGTTCCTTTGCATTAGACATACCTCTCAAATACTCCTTCACCACTCCAGAAATATAAAAGTCCCAAAGTTTTGAGTATCTGTCCTTGCCATTACCACACTTATCCAATTTCAAGAAATAAGAACCTCCAATATGATATGAAGAATCAAGTCCTTCTACACCTTCTATAGCCTCGTTCAAAGAAGTCATTCTTTGAACTGATTCTTTTGGCAATCCCATATTCTTTGCACTATCCTCAGCAGTAACCTCCATCCATGCGAAACGACGACGCATAGCAAAGTCCATGCTGTCCACACTACGGTCTATATCATTCATTGTACCAATGATATAGACATTCTCTGGAACATAGAATCCACCCTTAAACGGATCATTTCCATTCTGATCAATTAGATTCTGATATTGAGTCTGAACTCTGCCTTTCGTACCTCGATAGCCAGGATCAATAGAGAAAAACAACTCGCCGAAGATCTTAGACATCTCTCCACGATTGATCTCATCAATTACAAAAACGAATTTCTCATTAGGATTCAATAAAGCTTTCTTACAAAACTCTTTGAATACGCCATCTCTTCTTTCAAAGCCAACAGAACCTGATGTAGTAGCACTGGTTGGACGCAATCCTTCCACAAAGTCAGTGTAATCATACGATGGATGGAACTGAACGAACTTATAATTCTCGCTTTTTAAGAAATTCTCTTTATCGGCATCAGGCAATCTACTATATGTGCAATTTTTAATTAAGCAACAAGCAATTTGCTTAGCCAAATATGTTTTACCAGTACCTGGAGCTCCAGTTAGAACAAGGTTGTGATTTTTCTCTAATTGACCCTTATATTTAGTAATGGCATCAAATTCGGACCAAGACTTCCACATATCTTGTGCCGCATTATCAAAATCCACACCGTTAATAGTACCAATCAAAGCACTCTGCATTTCAGAAATTTTATCTGACGCTTCAACGCCTTTGATTTTGCACAAATAAGTTAATGCTTCTTTCTTAAAAATTGGCAAAATTGAATTATCTTTTGAATACAGATAAGCTATCTTCCATTTGGTAGCATCACCAAACTTAATATCATCTATTGTACTAATATCACCATTACTTGCTGCGGAAGCGATTTTTATAATTCTATCCTTTATGACATTCCAAGCATCATCAACATTACCCCCATAAGCGTTAGAAAAATCATAATTGTTTTTATTAAACTCTGAATTTCCCGTTTCTATTTCATGAATGCCAAACTTAGAAGCACTACCTCCTTTAATACCTCCCAACTTATCAGTATGTATTTCTACCCAATAACAAAAAGAATAATCATCCTCTTTTTTATCATACTTATGAAGATGATTATATTGGTACAAATTCATTTCCTTTAATTCTTCTTCACTCCATCGTTTCTGAAACTTTTCCTTCAAACTTTGAATTTCATTCGGTTGCAGCTGATTCTTTTCTCCCATAATCTCAATCCATTTAAGTCCTTTCGCCTACTCTCTCCGGTTTTCGGCATCTCCGTTTAATCCTATCTCATTATACCAAACAATCAATTTTTGTCGTTTTATAACGAGGAAATCCTTTATTACAAAAATAATCACGTTATCAATTTTTTACAATACGTCGCAATATGCTTTGCAACATCAACGTTTTTCCCTTTATAAATAACACAAACATCGAATTATCTTCCTTCTCAATAAACATAAGCGAAGCGTTACATTTTTTGAATAATTCGTGAGAAATTCATGACTATTCGTGTTTCAATCCAACCATATTAGAAACAAAAAAATCCCGACTCTTCCGAATCGGGATTTTTTATTCTTAATTTCAATGCATACTTCCCATCAACCAATCCAAAACAGGCACAACCTCAATGCAAACTCCATTTTCTATAATTTGTTCATTTTCATCCCATGTAATAATCATAGACTTTACATCTTTGTTTGTAGATGCATAGCGACACAAAGCTCCGACTTCCCTTTTTCTCGTCACATCATCTTTAATTGAGTAAGAAACCTGTATGGCGGTGTTGATTTCAGAAATATAAAAATCAAGTTCCCTTTCTCCTTTCAAATAAACAACGTTTTCCCTACCATATTTTTTGCATAACGTGACAGCGACAAAATTCTCTAATAGAGAAGTATCAGAATCAATCAAAAACAAGTTCAATATACCATTATCAATAAAATAATACTTCTTGACACTTTCTCGTTCACCTGTTTTTGCATATCCATTTTCTATCGGCAATATCAACCACGAATCCACAGCATATGATATATATTCGCTTACCGTATTTACAGTAACGGAGTGTCCCGTCGACTTGATAATGTTTTGCAATCTATTGAGAGAAGTAGGCTGTTTAACACTTTCCGCCAATTTCTTTACAATCAATCCCATCACTTTCGAATTACGAATATTGTTGCGAGCACAGATATCTCCCAAATAGATTTTTTGGTATAAGCTCTGAAGCATTGATCTTTTGTCTTTATAATTTACAATTTCAGGCAAACCTCCAAACTTAAAATATTCTGAGAAACAAGCATTTATCTTGGAATACTGAATTGTCGAGTATCTCCAATCTTCCGTCATATCCACATTCTTTGCTTTAAGGTGTTCATCAAAAGAATATGGAAAGACGTCACAAATTAAAAATCTTCCTCCCAAAGTTGTTGCGACGTCGCTACTCAACATCTTTGCATTGCTGCCAGTCACATATATTGTATACTTTGCATCAGCCAGACGTCGCACAAATTTATCCCAATGTGGAACATTTTGAATCTCATCAAAAAATAGAATCGGTTTTGTATCCGAACCAGACATCTCATAGTGGACTTCCAATATTAAATTAAGATCGTCAGCCTGCATCTCAGACAAACGTTCATCCTCAAAATTCACGAACAATATGTCTTTTCGATCAACACCATCCCGCAACAACTGATTCAAACGTTGATATAAGATATATGTTTTCCCGACACGACGAAGCCCAACAAACACATAATTTGCATTTTTCTCAAATTCGAATGGTCTCTCAACAACATCAAGAGACGCTATTTCTTCACGTTTATCAATTACACATTGCCTTATGATATTTTTACTTATTCCCATATTTTATTCAGTATACCAAACAAAATTATAGAATTTTATTCAGTATATAACACAAATTTTCCATTTTTTGTTCAGTATGATGAATAAAATTCATTATAAAGCCATCTTTCTCCACATAACAAAAAATCCCGACTCTTCCGAATCGGGATTTTTATTATGGCTTTTATATAGGTGTTGTCCAAACACGCTTATTTATTAGACGCTCGCCCTTACGGGCTCGCGTTGGAGGTAGGGTTAGGGCGTTCCGCCCTTAACAATCCTCATTTTGGACAACTACTATATAATTACTTTATTATTTGCGGGCAGGTTTGAAACCTGCCCCTACGTAGGCCAATATATAATGCAGAAATGCCATATCATTCTAATTCAGCATTACGCATTTAGAGACGGGGCACACCCCGTCTTTACGATTAATACTCCTGCCAAGTCTTAATCTTGATATCTTCCATACCCTTTGCTACCATAGCACGGATGTATGCACTTGCAAGTCGTGCGTTTGTCATCAACGGAATATTGTGGTCGATAGCAGAACGACGGATTCTGTAACCATTTGTCAACTCACGCTTTGTCTGATCCTTTGGCACATTGATTACCAAGTCAATCTGGTGGTCTGCCATTAGTTTGGCGATGTCTGCCTTACCACAGCACTGCTCGTCTGGCCAGCAAACAGCAGTAGCCTCAACTCCGTGCTCGCCCAAGAACTTCTGTGTGCCCTCTGTAGCGTAGATCTTGTAGCCCTTGCAAGCCAACATCTTACATGCGTCAAGCAAATCAACCTTTCCACGGATATCTCCCGACGATACCAAGATTCCCTTCGTAGGGATTGGATAGCCAACTGAGATCATTGATGTCAACAATGCCTCCTCGAAGTCGGCACCGATACATCCAACCTCTCCCGTCGACGACATGTCAACGCCAAGCACTGGGTCTGCTTTGTGAAGTCGAGCGAACGAGAACTGTGATGCCTTAACACCAACGTGGTCGATATCGAATGTAGATGAATCAGGAATCTCAACTGGTACGTCAAGCATAATCTTTGTCGCAGTCTCGATAAAGTTTCTCTTCAATACCTTTGACACGAATGGGAAACTACGTGAAGCACGCAAGTTACACTCGATTACCTTAACCTCATTATTCTTAGCCAAGAACTGGATATTGAATGGTCCACTGATATTTAACTCCTGAGCAATCTTCTTACTGATTCTCTTGATTCTACGTGCAGTCTCCATGTAGATGTTCTGAGCTGGGAATACAATAGTAGCGTCGCCAGAGTGAACTCCTGCATACTCAACGTGCTCTGAGATAGCGTATTCGATAATCTCTCCGTGCTTTGCCACCGCGTCGAACTCGATCTCTTTTGTCTCCTGCATGAACGACGATACGACTACAGGATATTCTTTAGAAACCTGTGCGGCTGCCTTCAAGAATGTGTGCATCTGCTCCTTATTGTAGCAAACGTTCATCGCAGCTCCTGAAAGCACGTATGATGGACGGATCAAAACTGGGAATCCAACCTCGTCGATGAAGGCGTCAATCTCGTCGAAGCTTGTAAGCTCCTTCCATCTTGGCTGATCGATTCCAAGCTGGTCAAGCATAGCAGAGAACTTATGACGGTTCTCGGCACGGTCGATAGACACTGGCGATGTACCAAGGATAGGCACATTCTGACGGTGCAACTTCATAGCCAAGTTGTTTGGAATCTGTCCACCTACTGATACGATAACTCCCTTAGGTGTCTCCAAATCCAACACATCCAATACACGCTCGTAGCTCAACTCATCGAAGTAAAGTCTGTCGCACATATCGTAGTCAGTAGAAACAGTCTCTGGATTGTAGTTGACCATGATTGACTTGTAGCCCAACTTTCTTGCAGTCTGCACTGCGTTAACTGAACACCAGTCGAACTCTACAGATGAACCGATACGGTAAGCTCCAGAACCAAGAACGACGATTGTCTTCTCATTCTTGTAATCATAGCTGATAGAGTGCTCTGTCACACCGTAAGTCATATATAGATAGTTAGTCAACTCTGGATGCTCCGAAGCGACAGTGTTGATTCTTCTTACTGCAGGAAGGATATTGTTCTTCTTACGAGAAGCGCGAACACGTAGGATCTCCTTCTCCAAGTTGCCAGATGGATTCTCACAGTAACGAGCGATCTGGAAGTCGGAGAATCCAAGACGCTTAGCCTCACGCATCACGTCGGCTGGGATATCCTCGATTGTCTTATATTTAGCAATGACCTTTGTATAGTCGACAATATTCTTCAACTTGTTCAAGAACCAGATGTCGATCTTTGTCAACTCCTCGATTCTCTCTACAGTGTAACCCTTCTCCAAAGCAGCTGCGATAGCGAAGATACGCAAGTCTGTAGGGTGAGAAAGCTCCTTGTCAAGATCGTCAAACTCAAGGTCACGGTTTCCAACGAATCCGTGCATACCCTGTCCGATCATACGTAGACCCTTCTGCATAATCTCCTCGAAAGACTTACCGATAGACATGATCTCACCGACTGACTTCATTGAAGTACCGATCTCACGGTCAACACCTACGAACTTAGTCAAATCCCAACGTGGGATCTTAACGATCATATAGTCGACGGAAGGAGCGACGTAAGCAGAGTTAGGAGTACCCATCTCACCAATCTGGTCAAGAGAGTAACCCAAAGCCAACTTAGCAGCGACGAAAGCCAATGGATAACCAGAAGCCTTAGAAGCCAAAGCAGACGAACGGCTCAAACGAGCGTTGATCTCGATGATACGATAATCGTTTGTCTGGGCATTGAAAGCGTACTGGATATTACACTCACCAACGATACCGATATGGCGGACAACCTTCTTTGCAATCTCCTGAAGGAAAGTGATCTGCTCCTGAGTCAAAGAGATGATTGGAGCGACGACGATAGACTCACCAGTGTGGATACCAAGTGGATCGAAGTTTTCCATAGGCACTACAGTGAAGCAGTGGTCGTTCTTATCACGGATAACCTCAAACTCGATCTCCTTCCAACCCTTCAACGACTCCTCAACAAGAATCTGCTTTGAGTGAGCCAAAGCACTTTCGCAAAGGTCACGGAACTCCTGCTCGTTCTGGCAAACTCCAGATCCAAGACCACCAAGAGCGTAAGCCGAGCGAACCATGATAGGGAATCCGATCTCGTTAGCGACGCGAAGAGCATCCTCCATCGACTCAACAGCCTCTGACTTAGGAGTAAGAGCCTTGATCTCATCAAGTTTCTTAACGAACAAGTCACGGTCCTCAGTGATCATGATAGCATCTACAGATGTACCAAGCACCTTAACACCGTACTTCTCGAAAATGCCCTTAGTGTAAAGTTCAGTACCGCAGTTAAGAGCAGTCTGACCACCAAAAGCAAGCAAAATACCGTCTGGCTTCTCTTTCTTGATTACCTCCTCCACGAAGTATGGAGTGATTGGTAGAAAATAAACTTTATCAGCAACACCATCAGAAGTCTGGATAGTTGCGATATTTGGATTAATCAGCACAGTGCTGATACCCTCCTCGCGCATAGCCTTAAGAGCCTGCGAACCAGAGTAGTCAAACTCACCTGCCTGGCCGATTTTAAGTGCACCGGATCCAAGTAGGATGACCTTTTTGATTCCTTCAATCATAACGTATAATAATTTGTTTCTTTTTCTAAAATGCAAAAAAAATGCGTCGGGAATCAAAACCAACGCAATCAAAAAGAAAAAGTAAGGCGACGTGCGGATGTTTTGTCCGCAACAGCATAGTGCTTATGTCCATAGTCCATCGTCATACCACTTTCTTTATTTGTATAACGCAAATATAGATAAAATTCCGTCTACTTTCAAAATTTTAAAGGAAAGAAATAAAGATGGATTTTCAACAAAAAAGCATGGCTATAATATATGAGGATTGTTAAGGACGGAACGTCCTAACCCCATCCAAAGTGCGAGCCGAAGGCGAGCGCATATAAATCAACCACAGAGGCACAGGGACCACAGAGAAAGACTTTTGTCTTTTTTGAGAGAAGATGATTGAGATCAGTCAATAAATGGAAAAGATCCATAATCAAAATCGTCGGCAAATTTTCGACAAAAAAGAAGACGAGAATAATCCCGTCTTCAGTTTTCGTTTTCGTCTTCGTCTTCGTTTTCGTTTTCGTTTTCGTTTTCGTTTTCGTCTTCGTCTTCGTTTTCGTCTTCGTTTTCGTTAATAATTATGCTTCGCTATAATCACACTCCAATAATGCTTGTAAGTAGAGTTAGCATTGTAGGCGTAACCAATACCGATATCAACACATCCACTATTCCAATCAGAAATACCAAGCAACGAAGATCGATGCCCTGCCGACGCATTGTCCTTGCCACTATCATAAACCAACTGTTTAACCATAGCATCTGCAGCAGCATTACCTGCCGCAATATTCTCGAAATAGTTTAATTTTTTGTCTTTATACCAAGCTTCTGGTATATCGTATCCAGCCTCGTGCATAAAGTAATTGACACCATAGCCATTAAGGTCAGTGTGGCTGAAATAATTATTGTTTGCCATATCCTCAGCCTTTGCTTGAGCCACCTTAGCCAACGCATTATTCCATGTCAAAGCAGAACGTGCTTTAACTCCCGAAAGGTCCACTCCCATCTGCGATGAATAGGCAGACGGATTCTTACGTATATCGTTGATCAATGAGGCAGCCTTCTTAGCCTCAGGGTTTACGGCAACATCTTTGGAATCTCCACTTGGAGAGTCATTTTCGTCGTCGCTACAAGCAGGTGTAAGACACAACAAACTTGCAGCCATCAAAATCCATTTATGCATAATCCTTTTGTTTTATAGTTAGTGAGATAAAGATAATAAATTTCTTTCTTATATACAAAATTATAAAGAAAAGACGCGATGGTCTCGCGTCTCTACTGACGCAATTTAACTAAATCTATTCAATGCAACTGACGCAATTTAGCTAAATTCGTTCAACACAATTGAAGATTTTTAGATTTTATGCATAATTTTCATAAATAAAGCCTAAATTTGCAGACAAACCAAATAAGGGGAAACAACATGGGAATAGCAAGAGAACTAAAAAAACAAATCTCAGATAGATTAAAGCCACAAAAGGTCATGCTTATCTATGGAGCACGACGAGTAGGAAAAACTCTTCTCCTTCGTGAAATCTATAATGAATTCAATGGGAAAAAACTTCTATTGAACGGAGAGAGTGCAGACACAGTACGTATGATTGCCGACAAATCCATAAGCAACTACAAACGACTATTTGAAGGAGTGGAATTGTTGGCGATTGACGAAGCTCAACACATTCCTGAAATCGGAATGAAACTAAAACTTTTGGTTGACGAAATACCCGGATTGTCTATAATCGCCACTGGTTCATCTTCGTTCGATTTACAAAATCAGGCAGGAGAACCATTAGTTGGGCGATGCACACGTTTCATGCTTACTCCATTTTCAATAAGAGAATTAAGCAAACAACAGACAACATTTGAGATAATCGCAAACATTGAGCAATATCTAGTGTATGGCAGTTACCCAGAGTTGAGCAGTATAACAACTGTATCTGAGCAAGCTCACTATCTAACTGAAATTGTCGATTCATATTTGTTGAGAGACATTCTTGCTGTCGACGGAATAAAGAACGCACAGAAGATGCATGACCTACTACGACTGATAGCATACCAAGTTGGCAGTGAAGTGTCAACAGAAGAATTAGGCAAACAGCTTGGGATAAGCCGTAATACGGCAGAAAGATATCTAGATTTACTGCAAAAAGTCTTTGTTCTATATAGATTAGGAGGTTATTCCAAGAACTTGCGCAAAGAAGTCACAAAATCATCCAAATGGTACTTCATCGACAACGGAATCAGGAATGCAGTACTGAATGATTTCCGTCCGTTTGCCGACAGATCGAGTGAAGAAAGAGGAGCGTTGTGGGAAAATTTCATAATCAGCGAGCGCATGAAAATAAAACACAACGAAATGAAAAATGTCAACATGTATTTCTGGCGAACATACGACCAGCAAGAGATAGACTTGATAGAAGAAGAAAACAATTCCCTATCGGCTTTTGAAATGAAAGCAGGGAAAAAGAATCCGAAAGCTCCCAAAGCCTTCGCCGACGCATATCCAGATGCGATATTCAACGTAGTGAATAAAGATAATTTCTGGGAGTTTGTGGTGTGAGGCAATCTTGTATGGAAGATAAGATTGATATAATAAAAATCGTACCAGTTTGGAAATGAATGAATTTCTGGCAAGCAAGAAAGCAATCTACAAGTAATCAAGATTGATAAAACACAATAAAGGACGCATCGTTTGGTGCGTCCTTTTTATAGTATAGTTATCAAATTGAGAGGAATAATACTCCCTCAAAGGATACTACATATATCAAAATGGTAAATCAAAACACGAAGATTTATCATCATTAGCAGACTGACTTTCCTCTATTGAACTTACCTCTGATTTAGAAAAACTGTCATTATTATGATAGTAGTCAACTGACAAAGACGGATACCTCTCTTTTACATATTCAGAAAATATTTCAAAACCATATTCAAAATGACCTATAAACTCTATTTTAATCATAGTAGGAGACAGATAACACAAACCCTCCACTTGAATATCATCTGGAAAGACATTGCTACTTTTTATTTCTTTACCTTCAGTTAAATCATTTAATTTATCGACGAAATTCTCTAAACTATTACTTTCATCAATGTCAATTCCATTGTCAAGACAGACATCTTTCATTAGAGTCAGCACTTCATCTCCTTCTATTGCTATTTCAAATTCACACTTTATCTCCTCCTCATGTATAGAGATACGCTTAATAGTCTCAAATGTGAGATTATTTCGTCTATTATAAGACATATTAGGAGCAGAACCAGACAATGACAACGAAAGATATTTGTTCAATAAAAGACTCGACCAGATATGAACATCTTCATCATTAGAATCAAACTTAACTTCGATAGTATTATTAGATAAACAAGAAACATGACTCAAATAGCAACCATTTATTATGTTACTCTTTATATGTTTCTGTGGGTCTCCATCTATTAGGACATTCAATTTCTCTACCAACTCCTGAGCAGAAGATACTTCTCCCACCCCATCTGCTATAGCAATATCTTTACAAAATTCTAATATAGAAGATTCGTCATTAGCAATGATATTGAATGTATAGGATCTGCTGTTAGTAGATTCTGATTTGTTAGTAGATTCTACTCTGTCATTGGTATCTGTTTCGCTGAGATAAACAGTTGGTCCTGATGATCCGACTCCATGAATATTTAGTTCATCAAACACTTGCAGAACCCTCGTGTCAGTAAAATCAAAATTATAACCCATATAATAATCAGAGCTACTACCAGACAAAGATAAATAAGGATATTCTTTAACTATTTTGTCAGACCAACCAAACATTCCATCTATCCAAAGGGTTCTTACCCACAAAGAAATAGAGGTCGGGGAAACCATCTCTACACCTAAAATATCCACTCCATCGATGAATAGAAGTACATCACCATGCTTCTTACTCAGTGCATTAAGTTTCTCTACGAAATTTTCAACGGAATCCACACTGATCTTATCAGTACTTGCAAGTGCCTGAACAAATTCAAGCATCTCCTTCTCTGTCTTAGCTGACAAAGTTATTATTCCATGGGGATTATTTGCCATTAGCTTATTTTTTTATGCTTTTAGTTAATCCAATCTCCACCCAGCATCCAACATATCTTCTATCGTTGCATACTCGGCAATGACCGTATTCGTAGGATTTAATTCAAAAAGAACTTTGGCAGGATTCATACCTTCCATATCCATCACTCTGATAGGTTTACCATCATCTACGCAAGAGATCAATTCTCTCGCATTGACAAATCCCCACTGCATCGGATCCGTTTCGATATTGCCGAGTACAGCACCCGTTCCACGCTCTTTCAATTCTCGAAGATTCTTAAATTTATCGTACAACATCTCCTTAGTTTTTTAGGTTATTTACATTTCTTTCTTGCAAATATAGAGGCTTGGTATGCCAAATGCAGGCACATCAAGGTCAAATTTTGGGAAAAGATACAAAATTCTTGTGTTAGATTTGTGGATTACGACAAAACGTTGCAATAATCTATTAATTCCCGCCATGATGGCGATGTTTGTGTGAAGAGATTTTCATTTGGACAAAAAACGGGGTACGCATTTTGAGCATACCCCGTGATTGGATTAATTGTTTCAGATTTTATTCCGCACTCATTGCATTAGCACCTTGCAATGTATTACCACTAAACAGAGAGAAAAGATTAAAGCTGAATGCAGCCTGACCATTCTTTGCTCTTGTCAATGCTGCGACATCGTCCGCATCTTTACACAATGCCAACTCAGCCAAACGAATCTCTTTCTTGTCTGCCATTATTTGACGCTTATAATCAACACTGTCCTGATAAACTTTTAATTTCATACCCCACTCTTTATTCTCTCTATCAATAGAGGACATCTTTTTGCTGATCTCAGCCACCAACATTGCTGCATCTTTTTGTGCCGAACAATCAGGATCAATCATAGCAATCTTTGAAAGTGCTTCTTCTGCCAAAGACGATGCGTCCTGAATAGAAGTCGCATTCTTTGCTATATTCGCAGTCCATAATGAACGAGCCTCTTGAAACAGTTTCTTGCCTTCATTCTCAGAACGATCCTTATGAATAGAAGCATATAAAGGAAGAGTCTCCTCGAAACCAACGCAAGCCTCTGGAATTGTTGACAATATCTTTACAGCACCTGCATAGTCTTTTGATGCTTGTTTTGACTTAGCCTCAGCAATTATTTTCTTATAATTTGCGTTGTAATACTCCATAATCTTCTGCTTAGAGCCTTGTACGAACTGGCTTAATTCAGCAGACTTCGTAGGAATATTCTTAATTGCTTTTAATAGTGCGTCAGTCTCACTTGTTCCAATTCCATCAATTTCCATGACATAGTTTCCGTATGTCTGATTCCTGATATAGTCTCCGATATAAAATACACATTGCAGTTTCTCTGAAACTCTAGGTGGATTTGTAGGCACGACATCCTTGCTAACAGGGAATACAGACGCAGTAATCACAAAATCAGAACTTTCGGAAGCCCCCATTCCATAATTAGTCACTATCTGCATCAACTTGTTTTGAAAGAAAGGCAGAGCCTGAGAAGTGACATACTGAGTTTGAGGAATACATACAGCCAAAGCAATATCCTTGCCAAGAGTGTAGTTTGTAGTATCAACAGCAAGAGCATTTCCGCTTGCTGAATTAACCGGATTGCCGCCCAAAGTGTGAGGGCCTTCATTTTCTACTTGCGTTGTTTTCAACACTGCACCTGGCTTATTCGACTGCGTTGAAGACTGAGATGAATTGCCATCGCAAGAGGCAAGCAATGCCACCAAAAAGATATACGATATTTTTATAAATTTCATACTCGCAATTTTTTAATTTCCAAAAACAAAGCCCACTTCAACATGACAGAAGCAGGCTTTATTTTTAGAAGATTTATTCGTTTAATTCATATTTTATTTTTCTCCTATCACAAGATTAGCCTCACCAAGTCCACGAACCATAACCTTAGAAGTGACATCGTACTTAGACTTCAAATGCTTGCGAAGCGCAGTGGCAAAAGCACGAGCATCAACTCCATCTCCTTGATCATCTAACAATGGAACTCTAATCTGTTCGAACTGAGCTGTAGTCTCTGTATTATCAGACAAATTGAAAGCTCCATTTACAGTGTTCTGTTTCATCCATTTCTGAATCACATCAATGAACTCATCTCCATTCTCATCCTCAGTCTCAAGATTAACCGGAGAATTATCCCAAATTTTAATTCTCATAGTAATCTCACGACCAACTTTGCTCATATCAACATACCATTTAATCAACTGCTTATCAAACTCGTTAATATGCTTTTCCATCTCTGTAGCAATAATTCGAGGAACAATTTCATTAGATGGATCAGAAATTGCTGTACTTGTTGCAATTCTCTTATTAGTATAAGAATCGAAAGCTTCAACTGTAAATTCTATTGATTTTTTGTCACCTTCGTTTCTTTCAATCCATCCAATTTGGACGATCACATCTGACTTTGTTTTTCTTTTCAAGATATCAAGAGGAGTCTCTTTCAACTCAGCGCCAGAAGTACTCGACTTGGTAACATTATCCTCTGCCTCCTTAGTCTTAAGTGACTTTAACTCCTGCTGACAATCTTTCAATGAATAATTCAATGAGGTCATGCGTTGACCGATATTACTAATAACACCAGGAAGGTCATTGTCACCTAGAAAAGCAGCTTCATAATTGGGAACCTTAATAGTCTCACCATCCAAAGTAACAAAATCCTTACTATAACCATGATTGATACACCACTTATCACTTGGCACAATCATTAATGTCGGCTTCTTTACATTCGATGCTACTAACTCCGATCTTGCACCTTCTTCTTCCTTCTGAGACACCTCAGTTGAAGAAGAACCACTACCACCCGAGCAAGAAGCAAACATTACCACCAACGCAGAATAAAATACTTTACTAAATTTCATATTAATTAATATTTACTTTTCGCCTATAACTATATTAGCCTCACTAAGTCCACGAACCATAACTTTAGATGTCACTCCATAATTTGAACTTAAATACTTACGCAACATTGTTGCAAAAGCACGAGCATCAACAGCGTTACCCTGATCATCCACAAGAGGGACACGAATCTGCTCAAATTGAGCTGTAGTCTCTGTATTATCAGACAAATTGAAAGCTCCATTTACAGTATTTTTCTTCATCCAGTTCTGGATAACATCTATGAATTCTTCGCCAGACTCAGTTTCAGTTTCAAGATTTATTGGAGAGTTATCCCAAACCTTTACTCTTAATGAAATCTCTCTTCCTACATTCTTTGTATCTATAAACCACTTAATCATCTGTGAATCGAACGCATCAATATGCTTTTCCATCTCTGTTGCAATAATACGTGGTACAATTTCATCTACGGCATCAGAAATTGCATGAGAAGTTGCAATTCTCTTATTTGTATAAGAATCAAAAGCCTCTATTGTAAATTCAACGGACTTCTTACTTGACAACAACGAATTTTCATTTCTCTCAATCCAACCAATCTGAATGATTATATCAGCCTTAGAAACTCTCTTTAACATATCAAGAGGTGTCTCTTTTAGTTCAGCACCGCTTTTCGTTGACTTTGTCACTTTATCTTCTGCACCCTTAGTTTTAATACCAGACAACTCATGCTGACAATCCTTTAAAGAGTAATTCAATGAAGTCATACGCTGACCTACATTACTAATAACTCCAGGAAGGTCATCACTTCCAATGAAAGCAGCTTCATAATCTGGAACTTTAATTTTTTCACCATCCATGGCAACAAATTCCTTTGTGAATCCATGATCAATACACCACTTATCACTAGGAATCACCATTAGTACAGGCTTCTTTACTCCTGACGACACCAACTCTTCTCTAGCCTCTGCAATTTTTGCAGCTGCTTCTTCTGCAGCTAGTTCTTCTTCTGATGGAGCAAAAAGCCAAACATAAACACCATACCACAAAAAGATGTTAGCGATTAGTGAAATCACTATTCCAACAATCATAAACGGTCTTTCCTTCTTTTCGGTTTGCTTATCTTTCTCCTTTTTAGAATAAGCATCATCAAAATATGATCTATATTTCTTATCTAATAACTGATAAACATTATCTCTTTCTTCTGGGAAATTATCATAAACATAACGAACAAAATCATCAATCTGATCCTCGATTTCCTCTTGATCTCGTAAACTTCTTAGTTTATCGTTTAATAACGAAACTCTATCCTCTAATTTTGCATTCATAACTACAACTTATTACAAATTAAACAATCTCATACAATCGTACCCAACACTCTGGAGTCTTAAGCGAAGCACTATGACATGCCAATGCATCCTGCTTATCTATAACCCTAATGCCACTAAACGACAAATCTCCACTACTAGAAACATTAGCAGAACATGATTCACAAGCATTTTCATAAAAAGACTTGGGAGTGTCACTAACACCAACTCCTCCAAAGACCAATGTTCCAACGTTCCCTACCATACTATTATAGAACTTTCTTAGTTCTCCTCTATAAATTGGATTTTGCGTAGGAGAAGAAGAAGACAAGTAATTATGCATTTCTTGGTCTGTAACATACAAAAATATCCTACGTACAGGTTTTGAAATAGAAGATGTCCACAAAGGAAGGCGCTGGATATCGTCAAATATTGCCCCCGCAGAATTGGGATGAGGGAAAGCAACATCTTTAGTATGTCTATGAAACTTAATTTCTATAGCCAAAATCTCATCTTTATCCTCATACATAAGATCAAGTTCCTTACCAGGAATACTACTGTACGGTTCTTCAAGAGAATAATTATTCAGATTGGAATCTTGCTTCAACATGGAAGCGAACCAATAAAAACGAATGTTGTCTTCAGAAAGAAATCCTTTTCGCTTTTTTAATTCGTCGCAAAAATCCTTAAAAACGACACTTAAATTCATTCATTAACATTTTCAATCCCCCTACTCTTTTCTCGATTTTCGGTTTCCTCGTTTAGTCCATCCTTTTTGTTTTATATTTCCAAAATTAAAAGTCGAACTAATTCATCACAAAAAAATGTGTGGCGGATATTTCTACATGTAGAAACATCCGCCACACTTATATGTCGTTTGCTGATTTAGAGCATAATATCAGGAGAAATATTCGTGCTCACAATTCTATTCGTTATCTATCAATTCCGATATATCCTTAAAAAAATCATGACACAAAACTTCATTTATGCGTAGAAGCAGATCTGTATCTATGCTCGGTCTGCTATATATCTTATATATGTTCGTCCTATCGCAATTCAAAAGTCGTGCGAAAGCCACAACTGTCAAATCCGTATTGTTGTCCACGTAGTCTTTTATTATTTGCCCTACATGTATCATAATCCAATGCGTATGAATTCGAATTCCCCCAATTCGAACCTATCAAACACAAAAAAAAGCGTGGGAGATCTCATTTACTCGTCCACGCAGCTGAAGGTCTTCGCATTACCCGATCAAAGTATAGACGAGCAACGCAGAAGCCCACGCATAAGTATATAAACCCACGCACCTTGGCACACACCAAGGCACAATGAGAGTAAATACACCCATCGTAGACATCTATCGTTGCTTTGATCTTTGACTTTAATCGAAAAGTTGCGAAGTTTTCAGCTGCCAAGAGACAAAGCGCAAATAAACGCCTTTCTAAAATATGTCGACGATATCCCCACCCACCCGAAGGCTTCTGCAGGAAATATCAACGCAAAATTACTTTTTTGCTGTTAAAAATCAAAATAAAATCAATGAGGCAAAATAAATAGAGACGCGATCCCCTCGCGTCTCTACCCTTTACGCAAACAAAATCTTGAATGCGTCTTCCACTTTTTCCGCCGTCAAAACTTGTATTTGTCGTTCGGATAAATCTATATTCTTGAACTTTGGAATCACGATTTTCTTGAATCCAAGTTTCTCGGCTTCCTGTATTCTCTGCTCTATTCTGTTGATTGGACGTATCTCTCCAGACAATCCGATCTCTCCAGCCAAACATACACTCGGATCTATCGCTATATCCATGTTCGACGAGAGGATTGCGCTAATCACTGCTAAATCCAACGCTGGATCGTTGACCTTCAATCCTCCGGCAATATTCAAAAAGACGTCTTTCTGCGACAACTTGAACCCTACTCTCTTCTCCAACACTGCCAACAACATATTCAATCGGCGGACGTCAAAACCTGTGGCTGAACGCTGTGGTGTACCATACGCTGCGGTGCTCACCAATGCCTGCACCTCAATCAACAATGGTCGGATGCCCTCTATCATGGCTCCGATAGCCGTACCACTCAATCCAAGATTATTGTGGGACAAGAGCATCTCTGATGGGTTGGAAACTTCTCTCAATCCACTGTGCTGCATCTCGAAGATTCCAATCTCCGACGTGCTTCCAAATCGGTTTTTGATGGCACGTAGGATGCGATACATATAGTGTTGGTCTCCTTCAAACTGGATCACTGTGTCGACGATGTGCTCCAAAATCTTCGGTCCGGCAATCGTACCGTCTTTCGTGATATGGCCGATCATCAAAACTGGTGTGTTGCTCTCTTTTGCATAACGCAAAATTTGAGCTGCACATTCTCTCACCTGCGAAACACTTCCTGCCGCACTCTCCACCAATTCCGTCTCAATTGTCTGAACAGAGTCGATGATTAACAATTCCGGCTGAACATTCTTTATATGAGTAAAGATTCTTTCAAGTGAATTGTCGCTGACGAAATAACACTGTTTGTTGGCGTATGACCCAAGTCGCTCCGCACGCATCTTCAACTGGTTAAGGCTCTCCTCACCTGATACATACAGCGTCTTCTTGCCTTCAATGTTTAGCACCACCTGTAGAACCAACGTACTCTTTCCTATACCGGGTTCTCCACCAATCAACACCATCGAACCAGGCACAAGTCCACCGCCAAGTACACGGTTGAACTCGGCACATTTGGTATCAAACCTCACCTCCTGCGTCACCTCGATATTATCAATCAAAACTGGGCGTGTACGCTCGTCGCTCGCAGAGACAATCGAAACTCCCTTCTTAATAGTAGACGACGCGGGGGCTTTATTCACCACCTCCTCGACGAAGGTATTCCATTCTCCACAAGCGGGGCATTTGCCAAGCCACTTGCTCGACTCGTTGCCACAGTTTTGGCAGAAAAAGACACTTTTCAGTTTTGCCATACAGATTTCTATATCTAAAAACGGGCAGGTTTATAGCCTGCCCATATAATATTAGGAAT
Source organism: Paludibacteraceae bacterium (assembly GCA_045641065.1). Taxonomy (GTDB): domain Bacteria; phylum Bacteroidota; class Bacteroidia; order Bacteroidales; family Paludibacteraceae; genus UBA1723. Next base: position 33,084 of record JAZUGF010000006.1, read on the forward strand.
TACCACTCGTAATTAATAGAAGAATCGTCGTAGTAGTACTCGTCTTCCTCTCTCTTTGGTTTTGGATGTGTACGGTTGTAATAAACAGGAACAAACAAATCCACTTTTACACGGATGCCATCAATTTCACCCGGTTTGAAAATCGGCAAATCACTCATGATTTCCAATGCCTCTGTGTCGTATTCCTCACACACTCCTTTCACAATCTCCGGATTCACAGCCAAACCACATCGGTCAATTGTCACTTTTACCAATACTGTTCCTTTAAGCAGGTATTGTAAATCAGTTCCGTCTGGACCTTTTCCCACTGCTACAGAATCTACAACCTCCACACCTTTTTGATGATGGAAGACGTAACGTGAAAATTCAACCTCTCCTCCTCCTGGAAAAATCGGCAATATCAAACCAGGCTTTTTCTTCTCTGAATTATAGATCTCCGAGGGTTGATTATCCTCACATCCTGGATATAGGTTGACGAAGCGGTCGTAACGGTCGGGAACCTCATTACTTTCTCCACCACCTCCATAAGGATTGCCATCTTCGTCACTATATTCGCTATAGTCGTCGCTACTGCTTCCGTCGTCGTATTCATCTTGCGCGAATGATGCAAATGAACACATTGCAGCAATTATCAAAAAACAAAGTTTCTTCATAGTCGATTCATATATCAGATTCGTAGGGGCAGGTTTGAAACCTGCCCGCAAATAATTATAAAGTCGTATCTTTAGACAATATTATTAAAATAGAGTCAACTGACCATTTTCATCAGTAGGCAAATTTGACTTATCATCGTTGTCGACGTCGTTGTTATCGTTTTCGTCTTCGTTTTCGTCAGAGATCTCTTCCTCCTCTGGTTCTGGATCAGGAACCTTTGTTGGCTCCAACTCCTCAACTCCATCAACCACCCAAGACGGATGAATTCTCTTTCCTTTCGCCTTCACTCCCTTAACTGCGATAAACTCCTCTACTCCAAAATCAATCTCCATTGGGGCACGTTGTGCATCGTTGCCTCCAAAATTAACTTTCAAATGAGGGTAGACGGTAGGTGAGATAAGCAATATCTTGCTATTTGGATTGTCTCCGATAAACGATGTCGGCTTAGCAGTGACGTCGAACATGAATCGTTTGATATATGCGTATTTCTCATTTGCGTCGTACAAGCAGACTGTCCAAACCTTCTCTGGATCCAATTTCTCCACAAACATCACATCCTCTGGGAAGTGCAATGTGTCCTCAAATCCAGTCATATAGTATTCACCACCCTTAGTAACTACAAGCAGTTTATCTTCCGACAAGAATTCGCCAAGATAATCTCCATGATTATCGTAATTGATACGAAGCACATCCGGATCAAACCATACATTTCGTCCTCCCATTGTGCTCGAACCCTTAGCCTTCATCGTGATTGAGAAGATCTCATTCTTCGTCAACATCTTACCAAGCGACGCACGTCCCTTGATTGCGATGTCAGCAAAGTTACGGTCCATAGCAGCCACCTTCAAACGCAATTTTGGTTTTAGTTTGACGTGGATAACCTCTGCCTCCGCATTCTTGTTTGCTGTGAAGTAAAGGATCTTAGAGCCAGCTTCTCCCTGTGTTATATCATAGTCTTTATCACGAGTGACTCCCGTGATAGAGAAACGTTTCATGTAAGTCGGTCCAAGTTTACCATTTCTGTAGACGACGTTATATACCATACGTTTGTCGTTCTTCTTGAACACATTAACATATAGGATATTCTTGCCGACATACTCTTTCGCCTTAACCTTGACAATCTTATATTTACCATCCTTGAAGATGACAAGCACATCGTCAATCTCCGAACATGGGCAAACATATTCTGCCTCACCCTTCTTCAATCCGTAACCTACGAAGCCTTCTTCACGGTTGACATACAACTTCTCGTTTGCCTCGACAACCTTGGCAGCAGCCACAGTATCAAATACACGGATCTCAGTCTTACGTGGATGATCAGCACCGTATTTCTCCTTAAGCATCGCAAACCAGTTGATTGTATACTCAACAAGATGCTTCAAGTTGTGGTCTATCTTGGCAATCTGCTCCTTAATCTCAAAGATGATCTTATCAGCATCGTCGGAACTGAACTTCAAGATTCTACGCATCTTGATTTCCATCAAACGTAGGATATCCTCGCGAGTAACCTCACGTACAAAATCAGCTACGAATGGCTTCAAGCGTTTGTCAACGTGAGCCACAGCAGCATCCATATCCTTCGCGTTTTCAAATTCCTTATCCTTATAGATACGGTTTTCAATGAATATCTTTTCTAGTGAGCAGAAGTGCAATTTCTCAAGCAACTCTCCCTTTTCATACTCCAACTCCTTACGAAGCAACTCCTTAGTATGTTCGGCGGAGAATTTAAGCAATTCAGAGACATTAGTGAATATCGGATGTTTGTCCTTGATGACGCTGCAATAAGGTGAGATTCTCTTTTCACAGATATTCAACGCATAAAGAGCATCGATCATCTTGTCTGAACTTGTCTTGTCAGAAAGATGCAGGATGATTTTCACCTCTGAAGATGTCTCATCCACAATATTCTTGATGCTGATCTTTCCCTTATCGTTGGCAGCGATGATCTTCTCTTTTAGCTCCTCCGTCTTCATTCCATACGGAAGGTCGGTGATCACCAACGTCTTATTATCGATTTTGCTAATGTGGCTTCTCACACGAAGCACACCGCCTCTTTCTCCGTCATTATATCTCTGGACGTCGCACATACCTCCTGTTGGAAAGTCGGGATACAAAGTGAACTCCTCACCTTTTAGGTAGGCGATGGCAGCATCCAAGATCTCATTGAAGTTGTGTGGCATAATCTCCGTCTTCAATGTGACGGCGATACCTGTCGCACCCTGAGCCAAAAGCAACGGGAATTTTACAGGCAAGGTGATAGGTTCATTCTTTCTTCCGTCGTATGATTTCTTCCAATCTGTGATCTGCGGACAGAACACGACGTCTAGAGCAAATTTCGAAAGACGAGCCTCAATGTAACGTGGGGCAGCAGCGTCGTCGCCGGTAAGAATATTACCCCAGTTTCCCTGAGCATCGATAAGCAGGTCTTTCTGGCCCAACTCAACGAGTGCACCATAGATAGACGCATCACCGTGAGGGTGATACTGCATCGCCTGACCCACGATATTAGCCACCTTATTGTAGCGTCCATCGTGGATAGTCTTCATCGTATGCATGATACGACGTTGCACAGGTTTGAAACCATCTTCAATATATGGGATTGCACGGTCGGTGATTACATAAGAGGCATAATCCAAAAACCATTGCTGATACATACCACCAAGATGCAGACGCGCATCCTCGCTGTTCATATCAGTAACGACATAGTTGGAATGGCCCATGTTCTCTACATCACCACCGGTCTCAAGGTCATCTATGTTCTCGTCTTCTTTGCTCATACACTAAATATTACATAAATTGCCTCCAAATATACAAAAAAATCGGGAAAAGGGAAAGTGGATTTCTCATTTTATGTTTTTGGCTATGCTTACATATTTTAGTAATTTTGCACAATCATATTGAGAATTGTTTGATTAAAGAGATGATGAACGAAAAACTTAAAGACTACAACAAAACAAAAATTGCTTGCTATCTTGGTTTCATAACCCAAGCGATTGTAGCTAATTTTACCCCACTTTTATTCACCGCTTTCCATCGTGAATACGAAATTTCAATAGCTAGTTTGGCTCTTATCCCAGCAGTTTTCTACGTAGTACAGTTAATTACGGATTTTCTGTGCGCGAAATTCAAAAACATAGACTACCGCAAGAGCATCATCATTTCAGAAATAGCATCAGCGTTAGGACTGATTGGCTTGGCTTTCGTACCATCATTGTTCAGCAATCCCATGGCGGGAATCCTTATCTGCGTCTGCGTATATGCAGTGGGCAGCGGACTGATAGAGGTGTTGTGCAGTCCCATAATTGAAGCATGTCCGTTTCCAAATAAAGAGAGTGTCATGAGTCTGCTACACTCCTTCTATTGTTGGGGAGCAGTCGGAGTGATTTTAGGATCGACGTTGTTCTTCGCATTCTTCGGAATAGACAATTGGAGAATATTGGCAGTCATATGGGCTATTATTCCTCTCATCAACATTATCAATTTCGCCACTTGCCCTATTGAACCTATTGTGGAGGAATCTGAGGGCATGAGCATGAGCCAGTTGCTTTGCAACCAGATGTTTTGGGTATTCTTGTTTTTGATGGTTGCCGCAGGAGCTTCAGAATGCACGATGGCACAATGGGCATCGGCGTTTGCGGAAGCTTCGTTAGGAGTAGATAAGGCTATAGGAGATTTAGCTGGACCATGTGGATTTGCTTTCTGTATGGGACTAGGTCGACTTTGGTATGCCAAGAAAGGTCAGAATCTCGACTTGACATCCTATATGACATGGGCTGGAATACTTTGTTTCGCAGCCTACTTGATAGCATCCTTATCTCCAATTCCGCTCATCAGTTTGGTGGGCTGTATGATCAACGGTCTTGCAGTTGGCATAATGTGGCCAGGTTCAATAAGTATCACATCAGCACGCATACCAGGAGGTGGCACTGCAATGTTTGCTCTTCTAGCTTTAGCTGGCGACGTCGGAGGAACAGTAGGTCCTTCAATGGTCGGAATCTTTACAAAATCAAGTGAGAATATACAAAGTGGATTGCTTGCAGCATCAATATTCCCTGTTATTTTGGTAATATGTCTTATTGGAATCCGTAGATATAAACGATAAGACAAGCCAATTTTATAAAAAGCAATTATATACGAGTTGTCCAACGCACGCTTTTTCTTTATATGCTCGACCTACGGGCTCGTGTTGGTGGCGTGGTCAGGGCCAAATAAATCAAACATGGGCTCTTTGCAATCCTCATTTTGGACAACTGCTATATAATCCCCTCTCGTTTTCTCCTAATAAAAGTTGAAGACTTTCTCTTTAACTCTGAGTCTCTGTGGTTATTTAAATATGCTCGACCTACGGGCTCGTGTTGGTGGCGTGGTCAGGGCAAAAAAATCAGACATGGGCCCTTAACTATCCTCATTTTGGACAACTACTATATAAATTCACAAAATTAACAAGACAGAATACGTTTGAATCCTGAAACTTGAATCCTGAATCCTAAAACAAAAAGTGGAGAATCTTTCGATCCTCCACTTGATATAATTCTCAAATAGATTATAAATCATCGTCTTCCAAGAATCTCTGGTACTTAGCCTTCTTCTTTGGCAATCTGTAAGAAAGCAAAACCTCATGAGATTGGCTTGACAACTTTGCGATATCACCCATACCTAAGTTGAATGCATATCCAAAGCGTAGACGATTCTTCTCCATACCGATTGTGAATGTCAAATCGTTTGAATCAAACCATGCACCCTTACCTACATCTGGACGATATGTGATACCACCCCAAATCATTCTGTTGAAGAATGCCTGTACGTTAAGTTCAACCTTGTTTACCTTGTTACGGTGCATAAACACAATTGCAGGACAGATTGACAACGCATCTGATGGAGAAAGAGTTGCTCTTGAATACAAGTAGAACTGACGACCTGGAACTGAAGTTGTTACCTTCTCTTCATTGTTCAAGATATGAACGATAGAGGCACCAAGCATCAATTTAGGTGTTGCCAACTCCATACCAAAATCAGCATCTGGGCTGAATTTCTTCTCCTGATCACTAGGGAATGATGGCAAACCAACCTCCCATGGGTCAATAACTCTATGATCTGTTGGATCCCATGAATGGTAAAGCAAACCAAATGAAACACCCATAGAAAGCAACATACTCTCATTCATATTAACATGATATGCATATGCTGGTTTGCAGATGAATGTATGGTTGGCAATACCCAAGTCATCATAACTCAATGAGATACCAAAACCTGATCTAATCGACTCCACATAATTGCTCACATTGAACACTCCATCTTTAGGAGAATCTTCAACATTAGCCCACTGCCAACGACCAATCAAGAAGAAATCAATATCGTCGCTATTTCCTGTTGCAGCAGGGTTGAAGTTCAATCGAGAGAAGAACTGCTGAGATAGCATCAAATCTCTTTGTGCGAAAGCCGATATTGCGCTAAATAAAACTAGGCAAAGTGCTAAAAATCTCGTTTTCATAATATAATGTCCTCCCCTTCTTATTCATTCAAAATCTTAATATCGGCACGACGGTTCTGCTCGTGCTCAGCCTCTGTCTGTGCGTTTGGAATAACCGGATCGTGGAATCCACGTCCTACTGATACCAACTTGTTTGGATCCAAACCACGGTTGATCAACATACCACGGATATAGTCAGCACGCTTAGCAGACAACTTGATGTTGTACTGGTCAGATCCACGGGCATCGGTATGTCCAGAAACCTCAAATACTACACCAGGGAACTCCTGCATTGCCTCAACCAACTCATCCAACTGAGCCTCATACTCTGGTTTCATTGTAGCGTCGTTGAAGTCGAAGAACATTAGCACCCAGTGGAATCCCTTAGGCTCATCAATTGTAAAGTCTGGCAAAAGCTCAGGCTCACGCATTGCAACAAACGGAGCTGGACGATAAATATCATCACTACCCTTACCTCCAGTTCTGTTTGACATAAACAAACAGATTTTTGGAGATCCTATCATGTTGTAATCGTTTGAACTAGAGTTGAATACTGAATCCAAATGAATTGGAGTATCCCAAATTTCTTTCTCTTCCTTATTTACCTGACCAGTAGTTGTATCTGTTGTCTCTCTTGTAACTTTCTTCAAATGCGACACATAGATATCCAAACCACCGTAACCACCTGCACGATTAGACGCAAAATATAGCATTGTATCATTGTAACACCACGCATAATCATCACGTGCATTAGAGTTCATTGGTATAATACTATCACTGGCATTTTCTGGCATTTTCCAACGTACATCATCAGTTGCCTTACCTCTATCTATATACCAGATATCACGTCCACCAAAACTTTTCTTTGGAAAATCTGCTGAGAAATAAATTCTATCTCCTCCCTTAGCAATTGACGGGTTAAAGAATCCTGAAATTCTATTGTAACGATATGTCCAACCTGCAGTTACTGTTGAACTACCCTTAATTGGTTTACGTACTTTATTCAAACCTTGGATTTCAAGCTTTACAGGCTCTGTATATGCTCCCTGAAACCACTTGGCCTCATACAAATCTGAGTTTCCAACTTCATCTGTCTTCGCAAAATATATAGTACGACGTTTCTGATCGTATGCAAATGTTCCTTCAATTCCAAGATCTTGCAACTCTGGACAAGGCTCTACATCTTCCAATTCATATGTATCACCAATTCTTGCCATGAAAGCGCTGTCTCCCTTGAAGAATACAACTTTACCATCTTTATATAATGACATTGGACGCTCCTGCATCTTCGAACTCGCCTTTGAAGACGAGAATTCATATCCTTCTGTGAATTCCTCATGCACTGCAAACGATGGAATCGCAAACGCCACCGCTGCAATCAGAACCAAAATTATTTTCTTACTATTCGCAAACATAGATATACAAGTCTATATAATATATTATCCTTTTTTCTTTTTTTATCATTTGTGACTTAACGCCACTTGAACAATTTGCAAAGTAAGTTATAATTTTTAAAATTTTACAATATTTTGATAGCATTTATTAACAATTATACAAAAATATGCTAACGAACATTCATTGCCATACCTTCCACTCCGAATTATTGCATATTTAATCATAATTTTCTTCATTTGATTTGAACCACTGAGGATTGCAAAGGACGGAAAGTCCTTGCCCTTCCCTAACGCGAGCCCGGAGAGCGAGCTCAAATACATATAGTGTGTTTGGACAACTGACATATAATTGTTTAAAAAAATAAGAGATATCTGATTGCTCAAATATCTCTATTTTACTACACATTTAATGTAGCACAAAAGGATTTAATATTAGGACTAAACTACAAAATGAATCCGTCTCACGACGTTCACTATATATACAACAAAAACCGTGCCAACTTTGATTTTTTTGCATACCAAATTTCAATAAAATTTTATAAAAGTTTATATTTAACTATAAATCAGTAATATAAAATTCAATTTTATTTTTACTCAAAATTGGCATTCTCTCATTTTTAGCTGATAATCCATCATTTTTTTTGATTTTGACTACCTTTGTGCTAATAAAAAAGTAAAAATATGACTATCGAAGACGCTAGAATTTACTGTTTGAGCAAACCTCATACCACAGAAGATATGCCTTTTGGCGACGATTATGTGACTTTCAGAGTCGGAGGAAAGATTTTTGCTGGCCTACCATTGACTGTGCCTAATCTTCTTGTATTGAAATGCGACGCGGAGGTTTTCGACGAAATGGTTGCACAATACTCAGCCATCGAACAGGCCTGGCATTGGCATAAGCGTCTTTGGATGCAGATTCACCTAGACGATTCAGAAATGACTTCGGATTTGGTCAAATCTCTTGCGGATAAGGCTTATGAGTTGGTCTATAATAAATTGACTAAGAAGGAAAAGGCTGCGTTGGAACAATGCTAAATTAAAATAAATAGATGAAAACGAAGAGATTATTTTTGTTTTTTTATTTTTTGGGAATACTCTTGATTCCTATTTATTCTGAGGTCTCGATTCCCCAAAAACACGTGGTAATAACATTCACTTCTGACATAGACAAACATTGCGGAGAGAAAAACTACTATTGGATTATAGAAACAGATAATCTAAATAATAGCGTCGTTTATATGTCTCCATTATATTTAACGATGGAAGATTCTACTTTATATTCACATTGTGTAAATGATAGGATTTTCTATTCTGGCAACACATGGGATGATGTTTATATGGAATCGTATGTAAAAAAACAGAATGAAATTTTGAACATTATTCAAAAACACAAAAGAAAAATAATGAAAATGAAAGTGAAATTAGCCAATGGGAAAAAAGAGAAAATATGTATATATGCAACACCAATTATAGCTTATTTTGAAACTTGTAATTCGTGTTGCAATAAAGAGTATCCTATGAACACGTTAGTATATATATTAAAAAAAGATAGCGAGTTCTGTTATGATGATTCATTTTTCAAAAGAGAAGAAGATATTGAAAAATTGATGATAAGGTTCAATTTTATTGACTTTAGAAGAACCTTTGAAACTTACACAGGAAGAATTGCCAAAATTAAAGAGTTATGACAAATTTCATGACAGATACTATTCCCGAATTTAGCATATTTCTAAATTTACATCTTTTCAATCTTGAGACTATTCTTTTGTTTTTCGTCAAAGCTTTTCTAAATTTGCACCAATAAGCAATTTGATTATGAATCACGACAAAGAAATAGAATTAGGGTTGTATCGTATTGCTAAACAAAACTCAAAAGTAGCAAGATTCATTCTGTTTGGATCAAGAGCAAGGGGAAACGCTCGTTCTGATTCTGACTGGGACATTCTTGTCATAATTAATACAGACAAAATAAGAAATGAAGATTACAACAGATTCGCTGACCCGTTCTATGATTTAGGATTGGAATATGATGCAGTAATCAACCCAATCTTACGAACATCAGAAGAATGGAGTAAATTCTCGTATCTACCTTTATTTCAAAATATACAAAGAGAAGGAATAGAAATATGCTGACAGAAGAAGAAAGAAATGCTATTGTTGCATATAGATTAGAGAAAGCAATTAACACAATCGGACAAGTCGAAGCGAATATTCCAAACGAATTCTGGGATCTGATAGCCAATAGATTATATTATGCAGCTTATTATGCAGTTACAGCATTGCTAATAAATGATAATCATGAGACGCATACCCACAATGGAGTAATTACGATGTTTGGACTTCACTATGTGAAAACAGGGAGATTCACTAAAGAAGATCACAGACTTTATCAACGTTTGTTTACACAAAGACAAACAGGCGACTATAGTGACAATTTTTTTCTTGATAAAGATGATGTAATGCCACAATTAGAACCAACTAAAGCATTTATCAAGAAAATTGCAGATATAATAGCAAACAATCAAAAATTATGATTGTTTGTTTTCCACCTTCAAAATTTCAAATAAAACTCCTTCGTCAACTTTATATAATCCTCTGTATATTGGTGGCGAACCTCCGTTTCTATTGTGAGTTCATTAATTTCGCATTCCGCATTTTGCATTCCGCATTTCACAAACTCTCCCACTGTTCTCTTGGCTTCGGCTCCTGGTTTGGGATAAACCAACGTCTTCTTTCTTAAATATAATCCGTACTGCTCGGCGATCTTCTCAAACTTATCATGAGCATCCGTCGGCAAAATGATGGATAGCGAGCCGTCGTCGCTGAGCAACGTCGACACGCATGATGCCAATTCCGAAAATGGGAGGCTATCGGTGTGTCTTGCCAATGTACGGTTTGCTTTGGGGGCTTTCAAACTATCCTCAAAATATGGAGGATTAGTGATTATCTTATCAAATTTCGACGGTACTGTTTCAATAAACTCCTGTAATGATTTGCCGACGACGGTGATTCTGTCACTCCACTTTGATGCTTCACAATTCTGCGTCGCACCACGTACCGCGTCGTCATCTATATCTATGCCAACTATCTCTGCCGACGCATTTCTCTGTGCTGCCATCAAGCACAACAATCCTGTGCCACAACCGATGTCGAGGATTCTCTTGGCATTCTCTACATCTGCCACTGCACCAAGTGTCACTCCATCTGTGCCAACTTTCATAGCACATAAGGATTGATCGATAGTGAATTGCTTGAATTGGAAGATATGGTTTGGCATATTATTAACGAATACGAATACGATAACGAAAAATAAGGGCAAGCATAAAGCCCGCCCCTACAATATTATAATTGTCCTAACTTAACAAGTGTTGCGCATCGTTTTGTGTCGAGGCTGAAATCACCTCTCTGAATCCAGCCGTAGTAGCCGGGATCTGTTTCGAACACCTCTTTAAGTTTTTTGCCTTTATGCTTTCCGAAATTGACCATGACTTCATCTTTGTCGTTGAAGATGAAACGTCCTTCGAAATCAACAACTCTCTTCTGCGTAGAGAATTTAGATAGCCACTTGATATCGTTCTCCAAATCTGGATATCTGTCAAGCTGAGCCTGTAGCACTTCGTATGTGGCTTTTGTGTCGGCCATTGCTCCGTGTGCTCCAACAAGTTCCTGACCACAATAGAATTTGTATGCGGCAGATAGTGTGCGGGCCTCCATCTTGTGGAAGATTGTCTGCACATCCACCATGTTATGCTTGCGGATGTTCAAATCAATATCGCATCGCAACATCTCTTCCACCAACATCGGGATATCAAACTTGTTGGAATTATATCCAGCGATATCACAACCCTGAAAATCAGCAGCGATCTGACGTGCGATATCCTTAAACTTAGGACAATCAGCGACGTCTTCATCTTTGATGTGATGAATAGCAGACGACTTAGCAGGAATCGGCATTTCTGGGTTGACGCGAATGGTTTTCTGCTCCTCCAAGCCGTTCGGATGAATCTTCAAGTATGATATTTCTACGATTCTATCTTTGGAAATGTCCAATCCCGTCGACTCCAAATCAAAGAAAATCAACGGTTTGGTTAATTTTAATTTCATGCGACGCGGGTTTATAGAGTTGTCATTGGCATTACCAAGCAAAGCATCTCGTAGTTCTGCTGATTGTCTCCATCCTCAGATGTGTTGAACAATGGCTCAACTACTACTCCACGGTATGGACTCTCAATCTTCATCACAACATCTGATGTCTCCATGTATGAGCAGAAGTTTGTGATAGACTCAGTCTTGAATGTCATCTCAAATGGCTCACCACTGTATGCGCATACAACCTCCTCTGTTGCTGCAGTACCGAAATCCAAACTCTGTGCTGACACAACAATCTGGTTCTCACGTACATCAAACTTAACTCCCTTGTTAGACTGCTCTGCAAATGGCTCAATATGACGAACAGCTGAAATCAATGAGTTACGGTCGATAACCAACTCCTTGTTCCACTGGATTGAAATTGCATTCTTATAATTAGGGAAGTTACCCTCAATCTGACGGCATACCAATGTGAAGTCGTTAAGCTCAAACAAGATATTCTTAGAATCCCAAGAGATAACAACATCCTCACCTTCTTTGCCTAGGATTGCCTTCAACAACTTAGCTGCATTTGCAGGAAGAATCACAGAGCAATTACCAGAAGCCTCAACGATAGAGCACTTAACCTGTGATAGGTGGAACATATCTGTTGCGACGAATGTCACCTTATTCTCTGCTGAGTCAATATCTAGATAGATACCCATCATTGTTGGACGAAGTGTATCTGTGCTGACTGCGAAAATTGTGTGTGAGATTCCAGTAGAAAGAGTCTGTGCCTGCATGCGGACATTGTTAGTGCTGCTTGGATCCAAAGAAGTCAACTTTGGATATGCCTCACCGTCTACACCATTATATTCAGCCTTCCACGAACCTGATGTCAACTTAACTGCGTAAGTATTCATGTCGATATCGAAATCGACGCTTCTGCCGTGAAGTACCTTAAATGTATCCAACAATAGTTTTGCTGGCAACGCAATCATACCTGCACCCTCTACGTTCTCAACATCCATTCTTGTAGCCATGGAAGTCTCACCGTCTGAGGCTGTCAACTCTAATGTACTGTCAGTCAAATTAAATAGGAAATTGTCGAGAATTGGTAATGCCGTCTTTGAAGCCATCACACGGCTTGTTGCTGTAAGACGAGCCATCAACTCGTCGCTATTCACTGAAAATCTCATAACTTTGTTTTGATTTAAATATTTTTCCCAAAAGTAGTGAAAATTCACTACTCTATTATTATCGTTTTATTAATTTATTTTCGGGCAACCACAAGGGATTGCCCCTACGTGTTGTTTTCGTTTTCGTTTTCGTCAACGTCAAACACTCACCGCTCCCTTGATTGCTGCATGACACTCGTAATCTGACAAAACGATATCATCTGCAGTGAAATCAAAGATATCCTTCACGTTTGGATTCAACGTGATCTTTGATAGATGCAATGGTTCACGTGTCAACTGCAACTTCACCTGCTCTATATGGTTGTTATAAATATGTGTGTCTCCGAATGTATGGATGAAATCTCCTGCTTCCAAACCAGTCACGTGGGCAACCATCAATAGAAGCAACGAGTAGCTTGCAATGTTGAATGGCACTCCCAAGAATAGATCTGCACTTCTCTGGTAAAGCTGCAAACTCAACTTTCCATCTGCAACGTAAAACTGGAAGAAGCAGTGACATGGCGGTAGATTCATGTTATCAATATCTGCCACATTCCACGCTGACACAATGATTCTGCGTGAGTTAGGATTATTCTTGATTGTCTCAATCACCTCTTTGATCTGGTCAATGTGTCCACCATTATAGTCAGGCCAGTTTCTCCACTGATAGCCATACACATGTCCTAGTCCTCCGTCTGAATCAGCCCACTCATCCCAGATATGTACATTATTGTCGACAAGATACTTGATATTGGTGTCTCCCTTCAAAAACCATAGCAACTCGTGCAACACTCCCTTGAAATAGACTTTCTTTGTTGTCACCAATGGGAATCCGTCTTTCATAGAAAAACGTAACTGATGTCCGAATGTGCTTATCGTACCTGTTCCTGTACGGTCTCCCTTCTGGATACCCTCATCCAACACCTTCTGCAATAAATCCAAATATTGTTTCATCTTGTCAACCTCCTTTCCTAATTATATATTATATCACTCTTTCTTTTATCGCTCGCCCTCCGGGCTCGCGAGGAGAAGATGGGTTAGGGCCCAAATAATCAAAAACGGGCCCTTAACAATCCTCATTTTGGGCAACAGTTATATAATTACTTTTAACTTTATTTTAATACATATTATAAGTAGTCTTCAACACTCTAAACTCAGTACGACGATTGATCTTGTTTGCAATCTCCTGATCTTCCTTAGAAAGTGCATCGATAAACTCTTCATTCAACTCATCATTCTCCTTCAAGAATGAATACTGCTTAGCCAAATTCTTATCGGCAACAACTGGCTTTGTCTTTCCGTATCCCTTTGCTGTTAGACGTGGGGCTTCAATACCACCCTTTATTAGATAGTTGACTACGCTCTGTGCTCGCTCGCCAGACAACGCAAGGTTACCTTCTGCACTACCTACCTTATCGGTATGGGCTCCGATCTCAATTGTGATATTCGGATTATCCTTAAGCAGTTTCACCAACTTATCCAATGACTTTGATGACTCAGCTGTCAAAGTGGCTTTACCAAACTCGAAGAAGATATTATCCAAACCAACTGGTTTTGAGACAGATGCCAACGAGAATGGAATATCAAATGTCTTTGAATCCTCTAAGCCAATTGTGTTGACTGCATTCTTCTCGTTCAAATATCCACGACAGTTTCCTAGCATCACATACTCTACACCAGGTTTCACTTCAAACGAATATGTACCGTCGTTCTTAGTCTTAATCTTCACATTTGTTCCATCAGTTCCAACGATTCTGACATTCGCGTCGCCCAAAGCCTCTCCATCTGTATTCTTCACCTTACCAGAGATGATATATCTGATTGGAGGAGCGATGAAAGTATAAATCTTATCGTATCCCTTCTGTTCTCCACGGTTACTTGAGAAAGCACCCTGCTCTGCACCACTCACGAATGAGATACCGAAATCATCACCGTTAGAGTTGATTGGAACTCCCATATTCTCTACAGTCCACTTCTTAGTAGTGTCCTCTTTCGCACGGAAGATATCCAATCCACCAAAACCAGCATGACCAGCAGATGAGAAATAAAGTGTAGAATCCTCACGAACATAAGGATACATCTCATCCTTATCTGTATTGATATCTGGACCAAGGTTTTCAGCTGCAGAATAAGTGTCTCCCGTCTTCATACATCTCCAAATATCCTTGCCTCCCATACCACCTGGCATATCAGAAACGAAGTATAGCCAATTGCCATCAGGCGACAATGCAGGATGCGCCACAGTAGCAGTGCTATCCTTTAGTACCATCACACGTGTAGCCTTACCCCATTTTCCACTCTGACGCTGCGACATCCAGATTTCACCTCCGTGAGTTTCACCCTTTACATAACGGCAACGAGTAAATAGCATGATCTTTCCGTCAGACGAGAATGCAGGACTACCCTCGTCATCCTCTGTATTGATATCAGAATCAACAAGTTCAAGGTTATCCCATTTGCCGACGGCATTCTTCTTAGCGAAATAGATATCTCCGTTTGGAGTACCTGTGATATTGCTCACCTTATGTGCAGTCTGCTTGTTATCACGTGATGAAGAGAAGTAAACAATAGTGCTATCACCACCAGGGAAACGCGGGCTACTCTCACTTTTCTTACTATTGAAAAATGGATCCTTAAAAACCTCATAACGACGTTTTGCCTTCTCCCATTCCGCAATCTTCAAAGCCGAAAGTTTACCGTTCATAGCAGCCAATGATGTAGAATCATGCTTCAAGTAGACGTCGTACATCTCAACAGCCTCCTTGTTCTTCTTCTGCTTACGAAGCACGTCTGCATAAAGAAGGTAGCATGTTGTGTCAGCATACTTGTAACGGACACAGTTTGACAACATTCTTTCCGCCTTGTCGGTTTCTCCAAACTTTTCATAGCAATCTCCCAATCGGTAAGCCACATACCCCTTAGTCTGCTTCTCCGACATCTTCACACGCGAATATGCGGTCTTATAAATGCTCGCAGCCTTATGGTACTCACCGATCTCATATTTCTTGTCAGCCTTACGGATCTTCTTGCTCACAGAGCAAGATGAAATAGCCAACAGAAACAGAGCCGCTATAAAATAAATTGATTTATTGTTTATCTTCATATTCAAAATCTTACGTAGTCAACAAACGAATAGTTGAAATCGTTCTTCTCATCCGCCTCATGACTCTCTCTATTCACTTCCATCCACTCCATTGGATCCAACTCAGGAAAGAAAGTATCACCATCTGTGATCTCAGTCTCAACCTCAGTCATGCAAACCTTCTTTGCGTGAGGCAAAAACTGTTTGTAGATCTCACCACCACCAATGATGAAAACCTCACCTTCAAGAGTAGAGTCGTTAAGCAAATCATCAATGCTTCTTACGATATCACACCCCTCGATTGCCTCTGCAGAACGAGTGATGACAATATTGCGTCGACCAGGAAGTGGACGGCCAATAGAGTCAAATGTTCGTCTTCCCATCACAATAGGATGACCTGTTGTAAGAGCCTTAAAACGTTTCAAATCAGCAGACAAATGCCAAGGAATACCTCCGTCTCTGCCAATCACATGATTCTTGCTTGTCGCTACTATAATTGAAAATTCCATCTGTTTTTATTTTTGTAGGGGCAGGTTTCAAACCTGTCCAAATGCAATTCGCACTATAAGTCTACAAATTTACATATAATATTGTGGTTGGGCGAATTTTACGGGAGGAGATTATCAACAAATTTTCCATCTAACATCCACTCCCACACTGGCACTATCTCAATCTCCCTTCCTCCGACACTTACAGTTTTCTTTTCTTCGTATGTGATCACCAATAGTTTATCAAATGAATTACGTTGAGACAATTTTTCCAATGCCGTAAGCTCTCTTTTATATGTGTCTCCAAACTCATCACCAAGAGAATAAGAAACCTGTATCGCAAGAGCCTGCTCTGGCGTTTCATATAGCACAAAAATCCGATATTTTATGCTTTACAAAGCACAAAAATATATTGATTTTCACGCTTTACAAAGCACAAAATTCAATATTCATCAAAAAAAAATCTCCCACCAATAGTGAGAGATTTTTTATAGGAATAAAATTCAATTATTTCTCCAAGCAGGCATCCAACTCTGCGATGATCTTCTCCTTATCCATCTTCTGTCCGATGAACACGATCTTCTGCATCTTGTCGCCATACTTCTCATCCCAGTCGTTCAAAATCTCTGGATTCTCGGCCAAGATCTCTTTTAACTCTTCCTCAGGAGCTGTACAGAACCACTGTCCTGCCTCAGTGACTTTCTTCTGAACTCCAGCCTGCTCAAACAAATATGACATCTCCGGATTGACATTGAAGTAGCAAACTCCCTTAGTACGGATGATATTCTTTGCCCACTTCTTCGACACGAACGCCTCGAATTTGTCAAGGTTGAATGCAGGTCGACGGTAGTAGACGAATGTACCGATGCCATACTCCTCTACCTCACCTCCGTCGTGGTGGTGATGGTGGTGGCAACAACAGTGTGGATCATCACACTCCTTGCCATCTTCATGATGATGGTGGTGATGATGCTCGTCATCATGATCGTGGTGATGGTGGCAATGACACTCATGATCGTGATCGTGATCATCATCGTCGTCATGGTCATGGTGGTGATGGCAATGACACTCATGTTTTTCGTCTTCGTTTTCGTTTTCGTCGTGATGATGATGATGGTGATGACCTTCTGCGTCGGCCTTCTCCTCCTCTGTCAACGGACGTTCCAACTCCTTGATCCAACCTGCTGAGATAGCAGCCTTCTCCATCTGGAATCGTCCTGTGTTGATGATCTTATCCAAGTCGACGTCGGCATAATCACACTCAATGATCTCTGCGTATGGCTGAAGTGTCTTGATAATCTCCTTGATACGTGCAAGCTCTGATTTCTCAACCTCTGAAGCCTTGTTAAGCAAGATGATATTACAGAACTCAATCTGCTGAATCACAAGGTTTTCAATATCCTCTTCATCAAGGCTCTTGCTCTTCAACGCGTCGCCACACTCAAACTCACTCTGCAAACGAAGTGCGTCAACCACAGTCACGATGCTATCCAAGAAACAAGCTTCCTTACCAGTGTACTTGCTGCTCATCTGCTGAAGCGAAACAAGTGTCTGAGCGATTGGAACTGGTTCACATACGCCACTTGCCTCAATCACAATATAGTCAAACTTCTTCTGCTGAAGAATCTCGTTGATCTGCTCTACCAAATCCATCTTCAATGTGCAGCAGATACATCCGTTCTGCAATGCAACAAGGCTGTCGTCCTTCTTGTCGACGATACCACCCTTCTGGATCAAGTCGGCATCAATATTAACCTCGCCGATATCGTTTACGACAACAGCGAACTTGATACCACGTTTGTTAGACAATATATGGTTTACCAAAGTTGTCTTTCCGCTACCTAGGTAACCAGTAAGTAGCAATACCGGTGTTGATTTTGCTTCCATATTATCTTAAATTAATTTAGTCTTTTCTTTATCTCTTCCGCCGTCATGCTTGTGATGATTGGTTTGCAGTCTGGCGTATAATTATAATTCTCACATGCAAAAAGAGCCTCGCACAAATGTTTGATTTCCACCGCGCTCATCTCTTTGCCGTAGCGTATGGCCTGGCTTTCCGCCATACTCTGAGCCACCTTGTCGTTCATCATGAAATCCTCCTCTATCTCTCCTTCTGAGATCGACGTGATGATTTCCAACAACGACGCCACATTATCTTCATTCGTCTTGTCAGCTGGCACTCCACGTATCTCATAAACGTCACGGGTGATCAACTGCAAATCGTAGCCAAGATTATTCAACTGTGGCATGATATCCTCCACCGTCGCCGCTTGTGCAGCCGAAAGTTCAAGTGTCTGACGGAACATCACTTTCTGCGACGGAATTGGCGAATCTTTCAATTCAGCCATGAATTTCTCATAAAGCACACGGATATGAGCTCTGCGCTGATCGATATACATCAGATTATCTCCAGATGAAGCCACGATGTAGCGACCTGCAATCTGGAAACAGTTTTTTACCTCTGGCTTCAAATCCTTCGAATCCAATAAAGATCCGCTGTATCCATTATTGATGGAATATCCATCTTTAATATCTAAAGTAGACGGAATGTCTTGATAGTCACCTGCTTTACTTCCGGTTGGAATCTCCGGTGCGGCATTCTCAAAATAGTCGTATATATTGCCGAACGTTGATTCGTTAGGATTCGGATTGAATGGTTTGTAGCTGCTTCCCCCTCCTGAAGATCCACCTACTGAATGTGGCTTGCTTGGAGTCGCCGACGAACCGAATGCCTGAAACGGATCAAACTCCATATCAATATTCAAATCAGGAATCTCCGTTGACGCCTGCTCAAAACCTGGCACATACGCGTCGTTGACATTGATGTCAAACTCCATTGTGGGGAAGATATTGCTCTTTCCCAACGACTCTCTGACCACAGCAGTCAACACTTTATACAGATCCTGTTCATCAGCAAATTTGATTTCTGTCTTCGTAGGATGGACATTGACATCTATCTGATGCGGATCGACGTCGAAATAGATGAAGAAACTTGGAGATGTACCATCGTGAAGCAGACGATCATAAGCGCTTGTCACAGCCTTTCTGAAATATGGGTGCTCCATATATCGTCCGTTGACGAAGAAATACTGCTTCTTGTTTCGCTTGATTGCTGTCTCAGGAGTTCCGACATATCCGCTGATTTTTCCGTATGTGGTGTCAGCGCTGATTGAAAGCAGTTTGCTATTTAGTTTACTGTCGAAAATCTTACCAATTCTCTCACGTATATTGCTCTTATT
This sequence comes from Paludibacteraceae bacterium, assembly GCA_045641065.1. Classification (GTDB taxonomy): domain Bacteria; phylum Bacteroidota; class Bacteroidia; order Bacteroidales; family Paludibacteraceae; genus UBA1723. Next base: position 52,660 of record JAZUGF010000006.1, read on the forward strand.
CAAACTATAGCATAGTTTGTCATTATGATAAAGCTCGAAGAAGACGTCGGGATAGACAAGAGCAATACGTATAAAATCACGCTCAATGTTGCCAAACTCCACATTGTCGCTTTTCAAAAACTTGCGTCGAGCAGGCACATTATAAAATAGGTCTCTGACTGCGAAATTAGCTCCGACCGGGCATGACACTTTATTTATAGCTTCGATGGTTCCACCTGAAATCAAAACCTGAGTTCCAAGTTCATCCACCTCTCGTCTGGTGCGCAATTCAACATGTCCGACAGCCGCGATACTTGCCAAAGCCTCACCACGGAAACCCATCGTGCAAAGGACACTCAAATCCTCCACCGAACGGATTTTAGATGTAGCGTGACGCTGGAAAGCCACCACAGCATCCTGCTCACTCATACCTTTACCGTTGTCGACCACCTGTATCAACGTACGGCCGGCATCCTTCACTATGACACGAATCTCCGTAGCACCAGCGTCGATGGAATTTTCCACCAACTCTTTAATCACCGAACTTGGCTGCTGCACAACCTCACCTGCAGCTATCTGGTCGGCAACCGTGTCCGGGAGTAAATGTATAATATCGTCCATAGTCGTTATAATCCGAATTTTTTAAGGATTAGGTATGCAGCCAATACAACACCAGAAATAACAAGCACCTTCATAATCTTATTGTCACTGCCAGACGAAGAGCGTCTCTGCTCACGTAGGAAGCCGTGTTGCAAAGTGGTGCGACGGGGAGTTCGTTCCTCATTTTCAGAAGATTCCGAAGTTCTAGGCTTAAACTCTGTGTCATCATCGAAATCAACTCTATCTTCCTGCATAGCACGTTCCTTCTCCTCCTGCAACTGTTTGCGGATTCGAGCTCTACGCTGCTCCATCTCCTCCTTACGAGGATCCCAGTAGCGAGGAGTATAGTTGAACTGACGTATTTCTGGTTTACTGAAAAATCCCATACTTAGATGCCCATCTGGTGGGCCTTTTTAATTTTCTTATACAAATCAGACGCGAAGATAAGGTTTTCCAAATCCTCGTTTCCTGTATCGTAGATCTCTGTATTGTTACCTTGCCAACTCTTGTAACCCTTATTGATGAAGATGATGTTCTCACCAATCTCCATAACAGAGTTCATATCATGAGTATTGATAATCGTAGTGATATTGTATTCATGAGTGATCTCAAGAATCAAACGGTCAATAAGCAAAGATGTCTTTGGATCAAGACCTGAGTTTGGCTCATCGCAAAACAAATACTTAGGATTCAACACGATAGCTCTGGCAATCGCAGCTCTCTTCTGCATACCACCACTTATCTCCGAAGGGTAAAGATCCACAGCACGAAGAAGATCCACTCTCTCCAAACAGAATCGTGCACGATCCACCTTCTCGTCGTCACTCATTTTAGAGAACATACGCAATGGGAACATCACATTATCCATCACTGTAAGAGAGTCGAATAATGCTGAGCCTTGGAAAAGCATACCGATTTCACGTCGCAACATATTAAGATCATGCGAGCTCATCTCAGTGATACTTCTTCCGTCGTATATGATGTCTCCGCTATCAATACGATGGATTCCAGCGACAGACTTCATAAGCACTGTCTTACCACTACCACTCTGACCGATAATCAAATTAGCGTGTCCTTCAAGCAGATTGGCAGAGATATCAAACAATACCTGCTTGCCATCAAACGATTTGTTTACATTTCTAACCTCAATCATATCGCAACCTTTTAGGACAACAACAATTTTGTAAGCATCACGTCGAAAAGCAATATAATCACACTGCTGTTGACCACAGCGTTCGTACTTGCCTTTCCTACCTCACGAGCTCCACCCTTAACTGTGTAGCCATAGTAAGAAGCTATCGATGTCACGATAAACGCAAACACCATACTCTTCTCTATTGAATACTGAATACTATATGGCAAGAAAGAGTACTGAATACCTTGCTCATACTCATTCGGTGTGATCATATCCGTGAACAATGCGACTCCATAACCTCCGATCAAACCTGTCGTGATACTGAATGTGACAAGACAAGGAATAATCGAAACGAACGCCAGTATCTTTGGCAATATCAAATAATTGGCAGAATTGACTCCCATAATATCCATAGCGTCAATCTGCTCCGTGATTCTCATTGTTCCGATTTCCGACGCGATATTAGATCCCACTTTACCGGCAAGAATCAAACATAGGATCGCTGAAGAAAACTCAAGGATCATCACCTCTCGAGTGGCATAACCTGTCAACTGAGATGGAAGGAATGGACTCTCTGTATTGATTCTCATCTGAATACAGATCACAGCTCCAATAAACACTGAGATGATACACACAATCGGCAAAGAATTGATTCCTTGCTTCTCAAGTTCACGTACATATTGTTTACCAAACATCTTCCAACAATCCGGTTTGGAAAATGTTTTCCACATCAATCTACTATAATCGCCTACCCTTTCAATGGCATTCATAATTAGTCCAAATTTAGTTCTTCTGCAAAGATAAGAAATTCAACGGGAAATGTGAAATGCTGAAAGCGAAATATCATCCTTTCACACCTAGACTCAAAAATGGACATAAATCCATATTATATTCGCCACACTTCCGGAATCCGACACCAACGGCGTTGGAATCGGCTAACCTCACTTCGTGAAAAAGAACCTCTGGCCCTTCCTGCCGAGTACCTCAGTCCCCCTTTAGGGGATTAGGGGCTAACTAAAAAGCTCCCCGAGGGGAGCTTTAGAAATAAGATTGGAAACCTCTATTTTGATTATTCCATGATTATTAATGACAACAAATAATGTCTTTAGTGTGGAATTTTTGAAAATCAAATTGTCAAATTCTCACGTGTTCCGACACAAATTCCATCATATTTGTTATCATAATACAAAGATAGACCGTACACCTTATCCCAAGCACATTTAAGCAACCAACCATAGCGAGTACCTGTCATGTTGAAATATAATTTTTGGAATTGTACAAGCGACTTAATTCTCTTTTCATCCATACTTTCCTTGTCAAACAAATCCGCGTCATCCCAGACTTCCTTTATCACATCATAGTTTAACAAGTAATACTTCAATAGGACTTTAGGATACTCAGACAAAAAAGTTTTCTCTTTTTCAAGATACTTTTGATAGTTAGCTTTCTGTTCTGGAGTAATTTTCTGTTTAGAAATAAACGCATCAGCCTCTAAGACTACCCATTCTCCATCAATACCATTGATATCTGTCTTAATCCATTTACACCAACCCTGATCAAAAAACATCTCACCAAATACCTCATCATCAACTCTGGCATAATCCTTCGTTAATACCATCCAATCTTTGAAAATTTTTGGAGTATCCTCTGATAGTATAACCGAGATACGATTTATAGGTGAAATAAATCCAGATAACCAACCATAGTTTCCTTTTCGATCTATGAATAATTGTAAAGGATTAAAATATCCAAGTGCTGCAATAAGTTCAACAACATCAATTTTTAATTTATATGGCAAATTCAAATTTCTATTGAACTCTTCATAGTGTTCCTTAAAATACGACAAAAGAATTTCAGGGAATACTTTTCTTACATTTTGCAAATTTGCAAGATATGATTTATACGCATCTCGCTGTACATCAGTAATCACACCCTCTTTATCGCACTGAACAACAAGATCTAATTGATAAGAATCATCAAACCAGATACCAAGAAAAATTTTCTTTGTCCATCCTTCTTTACATTCATCGTACTCCAAATCCCCAAATACAGGGTCGTTAATCTGCTTCATAAAATTATTGTTTGTTTTAATTAATTTCTTTTATTCGAGAACAATTCGCATCACTGCCACATCATCGGCCACAGTAGCCGAAAGGCTTCGCCATTTTCGGCAACAATGGCCTGTTAGGACAACCGTTGCCACGGTTGTGGAACACACGCCTAAATCCGAACCGTGGATACGGTTCACCTAATTAGGCCATGGTTGACACTAATGCCGTAAGGCATGTGGCTACCGTGGACGTGGGTGTTTTCGGTTTCAATGATATTCATTTTCGTTGTATTAATTATAGATGCCAATAAAGCAAGATCTTAAATAAGAAGATCGTCTTGGAATACCAAATTAATCTTTTCATCTGTGAACTCAAATGCATAGCCAGATTCATCATTAAGAGGACTCTCACAAAGCCAACCTATACGGCCATCATAGTCAGCATATAGTTCCGTAAATGTCAACCATGACATAACACTATTTTCATTCACATTGTTTTTATTTAATTCTTCTGGAATGTCAACATACGAATTGAACTCTTTATAACAACGCATATAGTATTTTAAAAATTCCTTCTTAATATCATTCCAGAAAGTTGGTCTCATCTTCAGATACGTTTTGTATGCATTACGCATATTATCATTAAGTACTCTATCATCTTCTATACTTATTGAAAACGGTAATGTCAAAAACTCATCTACTAACTTGACTATAATAAGTTTCTCAAATCCAACATAAGAAGTGAACATCAATCCCAAGACATCATCTTTCACCTTCTCCTTTTTGCTGTATTCTCGCAAGTCTTCCTCTCGCATTAAATAAGGCTTATCCTCTGAAAGAAGAACTCCGACATAGGAATCATCCCAATCTGTATAGCAAATCCAGCCATAATTTCCATTCCTATCAATAAACAGAGTCTTTGGTAAAACAGTCTTTACCAAAACTTTCTGTCCTGTTTTTAGCATAGCTTCAGCTGCCTCATCACTACCAACGTAAACACCCAACAATATCTTTGTGAATTCGTCAAAATAGTTCTGTTTCTTCTCCAAATACTGAGAGTATGCTTTCTGCTGAGCTTCAGTGATTCCCTCATCCACACTACCCTCCAACTCAATCTCCAAATTTTCAGGCTTGCCAAAGAATGAATTGATCTCCAAACCTTTCCATGATTTTTTGCCGTCATGCACTAGAAGACCGACAGTCGGATCGTTTAGTTTGTGAAGATTTTCAAGTTGAGTTCTTGAGATTACACGTGGTTCGTCTTCGGACAATAGGACAGCCAAACCATTATCTACATCCCAACAACAACCAAAGGCATATCCGAAACTACCGTCTCTGCAAATAAAGAGGTACCACAATTCAGTTGCCATGAAGAGTTGTTTCTCCGTAACAACATCCTTATGAAAAGTTTCATCTATACCAGATACAGATTGCATAAAATATTCATTAATCCACTTGTAGTAATCCAAAAGCAAATCAATCACAGAACTTTTATACTTATCCTCATTCTGCAAATAAGTCTTATAGGCTTCCCTTTGAACATCAAGAATACCTTCTTTATTGTCATCTTGAAAAACAATTATCAAATTTCCATCTGAATTAAGGACAGGTGTATCCAAGCGTCTACCCCATACCCCATTATTGTACTTTAGAGAACCTAAAACCTCATCATTTATAATATCATCCATAATAAATTGGTATTTGTTTGTTTTTTAATAAAATAAAATTCGTTTTTTGACTCGACACCTACATTCTCCAATGAATCTCAACATCCTAAATCGGCCACAGTAGCCGAAAGGCTCCGCCATTTTCGGCAACAATGGCCTGTTAGGACAACCGTTGCCACGGTTGTGGAACACACGTTTGAAACAACCCTCTCCGAACCGTGGATACGGTTCACCTAATTAGGCCATGGTTGACACTAATGCCGTAAGGCATGTGTCTACCGTGGACGAATAAATGGTGTCGGTATTTATAAATTCTCCACCTTCCACTCTGTCAAATTTCTCTCCTTCGTGCTGAAATTTGCACCAATCTTCACAATCTTCTTGTCTTGAGAAGATATTTTTTCCGCATAACGTTTTTCATCTATCTGAGCCAAAGCGACTTCTGCAGACTCGTCACGTTTGCATTCAATGATGTAGACGCAATTGCTTGTTTCAAAGAAAACATCAATGCGTCCGTTCAACACAGGACGTTCCACTGTCACATTGTATCCAGTTGCTCGGATCATTAGAAAAAGCAGATTGCGGAAGTTTGACTCTATAAGTTTGACCTTATTGCTTTCAAATGGAACCTCACTAATTATCAGTTGCATCTGAGTCATAAACGAATCAACGTCGTCGTTACGAATATGCTGTTTCAGTGTATAAATATCTGTATCCCATTCGTTCATGGATTTTCCGGCAAACTCAATCGCTAGATAGCGGACAAAACCGTCGGCAACCTCCTCATTGGGGAATCCCAACTTGTAGATTTCATCTTCGTAACTCTTGATTGTCAAATATCCACTTTGATAAAGTGCGGCGATAATATTGTCCTCTCCATTGCCAAACGACGCCATACCTTCCGCAGTCGACACAATCTCTTTATTGAAAGTAGTTAAATCATAACTTTGCTTTTTTAAGATCTTGGCCAAATAAGTCGGAGTGCCAGTAGCAAACCAATAGTTAGATAGTTTTCTGCTGGCTAATGAATTCAAAAGACTGAACGGATTATAAATATCAATTGATTTCTCAGAAAAATGATAGCCATCATATTTATTTTTGAGCAATCCATACATCTCATCCGCACCGACATTCTCTTCCTCTGCGAAATCTTTAATCTCGGCATCAAAATATGTGTGGAGCTCATTTTCTGAGATTCCACATATAGACGCATATTTCTTGTTCGTGGAGATATCCTGCAGATTATTTGCCGCGCTGAAGATTCCCAACTTTCCATAACGAGTGACGCCAGTCAGGAATGTGAATTTGATGTATCTGTCGGAATTCTTAAATACCCCATACAAACTTTGCAGTATAGAGCGATTGAAATCTTGAATTTCAGTATCTCCAATGGTATCAGTCAATGGTTTGTCATACTCGTCGACAAGAACAACAACTTTTTTACCAGTTTTCTCGTATGCACGTTGTATAACACCTTGAAAACGAGAGCCCAATGTCACTTCACTTTGATTACGTCCATACTTACTTTCACATCCTTCCAAAAATAGATTCACTACACTATCAAGCTCATTTTTTTCAAGATATTTGTTTCCTGAAAAATCAAAGTGAAAAACAGGATATTCAATCCATTCCGTTTCCAGAGAATCGATAGCGAGGCCTTTGAAAAGATCCCTTTTACCAAGGAAATAAGCCTCCAAGGTTGTGGTAAGCAGACTTTTGCCGAAACGACGCGGGCGGCTCAAGAAATAATATTCTCCCGAGGAAACTAATTTATATACCAGATCAGTTTTGTCCACATAGACATAACCGCCTTCAATTATCTTTTCAAATGTCTGAATACCTATTGGAAATTTCATAATCACGTTTTTATGGAATTTTCGCAAAGATAATGAAAATCTTGCGATTATAGAATCACAATGTCCGAATCCGACACCTCGAATCCGACACCAACGCCGTTGGAATCGACTAACCCTGGTTTCGTGAAAAAGGACCTCTGGCCCTTCCTTCCGAGTACCTCAGTTCCCCCTTTAGGGGGTTAGGGGGCTGACTAAAAAAGCTCCACAAGGGGAGCGTTTATTAGATAACTAATACATCCTGTGGACCTATACAGATTCCTTTATATCTCTTGTCAAAATAAATAGCCAAACCATAAACACTATCCCATGCACATTCACACAACCATCCGTAACGTCTACCTCTGTCATCAAAATATAACTTTTTGAATTGCACTAGATCTTTAATGGATTTTTCATCCATGCTTTCTTTGTCAAACAAATCTGCATTATCCCAGATTTCTGTTATAACTTTATAGTTTTTTTTGTAATATTCCAACAATACCTTTGGATACTCAACGAAAAAAGATTTCTCATTCTGAAGATACTCTTGATAGTTTGCCTTTTGTTCTGGAGTTATTTCGTCATCATTGAACATTGCTTCAGCTTCTAGTAGAACCCATTCTCCAGCAATACCATTGATATCAGTCTTAATCCATTTACACCAACCCTGGTCAAAGAACATCTCACCAAATACCTCATCATCAATTCTGGCATAATCCAACTTTAAAACATTCCAATCTTTGAAAATTTTTGGAGCACCATCAGATAAGATAACGGATAAACAACACCTCTCAGAAATAAAATCTGTTAACCAGCCATAGTTTCCTTTACAATCAATAAATAATTGTCTTACATCAAAATAGGACAGTGTTTCTTTTGAATTAACCACCTCAAAATTCAATTCTTCTGGTAGATTAAAATTTCTATCGAATTCCTCATAGTGATCCTTAAAATACGATAAAAGAACTTCACGAAATTCACTTTTTACATTTTGCAAATCTTCAAGATATGATTTATACGCATCTCGCTGTACATCAGTAATCTCTCCTTCTTTATCGCTCTGAACAACAAGATCTAATTGATAATCATCACCAAACCATATTCCAAGAGGAATTCTCTTGGTCCATGCTTTACTACTCTCATCGTACTCCAAATCCCCAAATACAGGGTCGTTAATCTGCTTCATAGTTTTTTTAATTCGTAATGCGTAATTCGTAATTCGTAATTGTCGGAAAAACCAATCTGCAGTGGAAATCCCAACGGTTTTCTATGTTAATGTTTTTCACCGTTAGGGTGTTTTCCAAACACAACATGTTGTGGTGTTTTCCAAGCGATTGATTTTTCATATTAATCGCTGTTTTCTGTTTTAATTCTTAATCATTATCTTGTTTCATTGATTTCAAACGCAAAGATATAATTGAATTTTAAATCACCAAAATATTTTATGTTAAAATTACATAAAATATTTCATAATACTGGGAAATCACATCCACTCATCATCTTTCAATAGCGTACCATAGTCATGCCAAGGCAACCACACTCCATCCTTCTTATGAAAAACGATTCTAGGACATTCAAACGGGAAATCCTTAAAAGGTTTACGTACCTCATAGATATCTGTTATATCTTTTTCTGGAACATAGGAATAATAATAGCGGTAACATTTGTCATTATAATCTATGAACGGAGTAATACCAGCCGCTTCTCCGTCTTCTTCTATGTCGAACATAATATAAATTTCACCGGTATTTTCTTTATATTCACCGACTCTAGCACGAAGTCCTTTATACATAGCATAATTTCCATCAACCATATATGCCGAATCAATTTCGTCAAAATCAAACTTACGAAAATAACACTTGTCTTTTGCATCATACTTGAAGCCCATATCCTTTAACTCAGGAGCGAACCCAATAATAGTATCTTTCCAAATCAGAAACTCTCTATTGTCTATTCTTACGATTTCGTCAAAATGACCTCTAAATATCCTCATGCTCTAGTTTCTCCTTTAAAACAAATTGTTTAACTTTTTTCCCGTTGATTTTTCTTTCAACACTGTATCCAACGATCACTTCATTTCCTTCCAAATCTATACGAACAATGACTGCTTTATTAATTGGCTGTGGAGGTTTAGCTACAACTTCAGGCGTACCTAAACGTTTTGTATTTCCATTATCATCTTCTTCAGTGGGTGGAACAATCGTCGCCGATAAACGTTATCGGTTTCAATGATATTCGTTTTCAATTGCAAATATATAAATCAAATTTGAATCCACAAATATTTTGTGTTTGTTTTACATATTAATTTAACAAAATTTAAGACGGGGCATGCCCTGTCTCTAAACGGCGCTAGATATACATAGTTCCCCCTTTAGGGGGTTAGGGGGCTGACTAAAAAAGCTCCACAAGGGGAGCTTTTGAAATAAGATCAAAGAAGATCAAGCTGTGAGACAAGTTCAAGATTGCCATTGTCAAATGTAAATGCGAGGCCATCATCCCATCCAATAGGAGAATCAAATTCCCAACCAATATGACCGAGAAAATTTATATACAAGTTCTTAAATGTCACAATAGACATGATACCATCCTCCGTAACATTTTCTTTGTTCAATTCCTCCGGAATTTCCAGATTCCTTTCAAACTCCTCGTAATCTTCCAAATAATAAGAAAGCAATTGCGTTTTTATATCACTCCAAAATGTAGGCTTCATTTTAAGATAAGTCAAATAAGCATTTTTCATCTTTTCTGTAACCAAAAAATCATTGCCAACACTTATAACCAAAGGAAGTGTAAGTATTTCATTTACTAACTTTACAATCACAGTTCCTTCAAAACCTATATCTGAAATAAACAGCCATCCCATTAGATCATCCTTAATCTTCTCTTCTTTACTAAATTCACGAAGATCACGCTCTGACATCAAGTAAAGTTTATCATCAGAAAGAAGAACACCAATATAAGAATCATCCCACTCTGTGTAGCAAATCCAACCATAGTTACCATCTCTGTCAATAAACAAAGTTTTAGGTAATACAGACTTTATAAAAATCTTTTGTCCTGTCTGGAGCATTGCATCTGCCTTTTCGTCACTACCAACAAAGACACCCAACATCATTTTGGTTAGTTCGTCAAAATAGTTTTGCTTCCTCTCCAAATACTGTGAGTATGCTTTCTGCAGAACGGAAGTAATACCTTCATCTACTCCTCCTTCAAACTCAATTTCCAAGTTTTCCATCACTCCGAAAAACTTATTTCGCTCCAAACCTTTCCATGATTTTTTGCCATCATGCACAAGAAGCCCGACAGTAGGATCGTTTAGTTTGTGAAGATTCTCTAGTTGAATTCTGGAAATCACACGTGGTTCTGTTTCTGACAAAAGGACAGCAATACCATTTTCTTTGTCCCAACAGCATCCAAAAACGTATCCGAAACTTCCGTCTCTGCAAATGAAGAGATACCATAAAGCTACAGCGCCATTATAAAGTTCTTTATCTGTAATAACATCTTTATGACAACTTTCTGGCAACCCAGATACGGTGCGTGCAATGACCTCGTAGTTCCATTTGTAGTAATCCAAGAGCAGATCCGTCACACAGTTTTTATACTTATCCTCATTCTGCAAATAAGTCTTATAGGCTTCTCTTTGAACGTCAAGAATTCCTTCTTTGTTTGGATCTTGAACTTTAAGTATTAAATTACCATCCGAATTAAGAACAGGATAATCTAAACGTCTACCCCAATTATTACTTTTAAGGTACTTTAATTCTCCTAAAACCTCGTCATTTATAATGTCTTCCATTGTGATTTAAGTATTTTTGTTAATTAATTACGAATCAAATCTCTGCTGCCATATAAAGAGGAACATTAATTACTATATCATCACTCTTCTGATAAGGTTTCATAGAAATCTTATATGCTTTGGAAACCCCATGCTCTTTAATAAAACTAGCCAGACTCTTTGCTTTCAGATTCTCTTCTGCTTTGCATTCTATCGGAACAACCTGATTGTCGGACTGTATTATAAAATCGACTTCCTGACGTGAATTGTCTTTTGACCAATAGTACAATGCTTTGTTTTGCAGAAGTTGTTGAAAGACAAATTGTTCTGTCAATGCACCCTTAAACTCAACGAAAATATCAGAGCCTTTTAATAGTGTTTCCGCTTCTAATCCGCTCATGGCTGAAAGCAAACCGACATCGTTTACAAACACCTTAAAACTGTGAGGATCACGATAGGATGAGAGTGGCAAATAAGGTTTTGTAAGACCATTCACTTGATGAAGTATTCCCGCATCAAACAGCCATTGCAATGCATTCTCATACTCTCTTGCCCTTGCACCATCCCTGATCAGACCGAAGATGAATTTTTTGTTTTCTCTACTCAACTGCCCTGGTATGGATTTCCAAACTTGTCTTAAACGTTCAACCAGCACACCTTCCGTATGCTTGGAAAAATCATCCTCGTATCCTCTGAGTATTTCATTCTGAATCTCACGTATTTCATCCATCTGAGCACCGTCAACGTATGCCTGGACGACTTCCGGCATCCCTCCAACATAATAATATTCTTTAAGACGTTGAACCAGCTGCGTATGAAAAATTGAAAGGATTTCGTAATCTTTTGCCTCAATGGCATCAGACAATTGTTCATCTCCATTTGCATCAAGAAACTCACAAAAATTCATTGGATAAAGGGTCAGAAAATTCACTTTCCCTACTGGGAATGAGACCCCTCTGTGTAAAGATATACCCAACAAAGAACCAGCAGCAACAATATGAATGTCAGGACGGTTTTCGTTGAAATACTTCAAAGATGTTATTCCTCCCTCTGCTTCCTGTATCTCATCAAGGAAAACCAATGTTTCTTCGGCTTCACATGGCACTTTACAGTGTGTCTTTATGGCACGTATGATACGTTCCACATCATAGTCTTGCACAAACAAATCCCTCAAATATTTAGCTTCTTCAAAATTCACATAGGCCAAATACTTGTAGTGTCGTTTTGCAAACTCTTTAACAACCCATGTCTTGCCAACCTGACGAGCCCCCTGGATTATCAAAGGTTTCCTTCTCTTATTTTGCTTCCAATCAAGCAGTTGTGTTAATATATACCTTTCCATAAGGGGTTATTTACACATTTTATGTATGAATTTTTAGCAAACTTACACATTTTATGTATGAAATCTCAGCAAATTTACACATTTTATGTATGAATTTTGAAACTCCTTCTATCCCCGACACCATTTCGTACAATTCCATTGACAAAATGGAATCGGCTAACCCTGGTTTCGCCAACATATCGCCGCTGGATATACATAGTTCTCACTTTAGTGGGCGGAATGGACTAAAATAAGAGGGTGTATCAAAACTAAGAAAGTTGCGATATACTCTCTTTTTAACTCTTTGAGACTTGAATGGATATTTGAAAATCGAAAAAGTCAAAAATTGACTTAAATATTCGATTCTCACGAGTTGAAAATTTCATAAA
>JAZUGF010000007.1:0-56129 GCA_045641065.1 Paludibacteraceae bacterium
CATCCAAGACTGGACAATGGACTATTGATGAACATCTGGATTAAAATTTGTGATAGTCAAAATGATAGTCAAAATGATATTGTGTCGGACTTGTCAGATAGACAACGTAAAATTTTGACAATCATAAAAGAAGACAGTAAGATTTCTGCAGAAAAATTAGGAAAAAGATTGAATGTGTCACCTGCTACAGTTTATCGAGACATAAAGAAAATTAATCTTGAAATTCAAGTCTATTGGCAAGGTTCTGCTAAATCAGGACACTGGGTTGTTGGAAATCGTAATTCATGATTCATAATGGTCGGGGCAACCCGGCCATTTTTGTTTTTGGAACGAACACGGATTTCTCGGATAACACAGATTCGGGCAGGCACAAGGCCCGCCCCTACGGGCAATGATTTTTGAACACGAATATGCATGAATTGCCCACGAATTATTTCATGAATAGGAACGTGTTATTTCCGCAAATGATTCGGAAAATTAACTAACACGGATAACACGGATAGAACGGATTAGGGCAGGCACAAGGCCCGCCCCTACGACCAATGATTTTTGAACACGAATATCCATGAATTAACCACGAATTATTTCATGAATTGCTACCAATATTAAATCCCTGATGGAATAAAATAAGGCAATTATATACGAGTTGTCTAATTCGCACTTTTTCTTTTTAAGCTCGCCCTACGGGCTCGCGTTGAGGGGGAGGTTAGGGCGTTCCGCCCTTAACAATCCTCATTTTGGACAACTGCTATATGATTTCCTAAAATAAATGTGGAATTGGGGTATAACCCATCAATCATCAATCATTTAAATCTTGTGGAATTTTCAAAATTCGTACTATCTTTGCAAGAAAACATAAAGTTATGTCAGAAGAAGAGATCCAGAAACAAATGGATGCCATGCGAGCATTAGACGAACCGATGCCTCAGGTGGGGATATTTTGGTATGATATGGAAGAAAAATCGTTTTTTGGTGTCTGCAAACAGGAGCTTACGCCTAAACAGGTAGAAGACGCTGCGGACAAGGGACTTCCATTCATCAATTATCCTCATTTGCATCGTCAGGTATGGGCTAAGGAATATTTCAAGGCACAAGCAAAGCATGAACCTACTAAATTCAAGGGGGATTATACTCAAATACCAAGAGGACGAGTGGCTTGGAATATAGATAAATTCATCGTCTTTGTAGGACAGTGGGCTAAACCAATAGAGTCTGAACTTTATTCTATGATAGAGAAAGAGTTTGCTCTTCCTTATTTCGAATTTGTCTATGATGAACATTGGGATTTAGGTCATGGATGGTCTGGAGATTTTTGAATTCATAATGCATAATTGTCGGTAAATCCGACGATGACGTTAACGATAACTGGTAGAGACGGGGCATGCCCCCGTCTTTGCTGTTTTAAACGAAATAGGAACGTGTTATTTCCGTAAAATGATTCGTAAAATTAACGAACACGGATCACACGGATTGAACGGATTAGGGCAGGCACAAGGTCCGCCCCTACGGGCAATGATTTTTGAACACGAATATGCATGAATTGCCCACGAATTATTTCATGAATAGGAACGTGTTATTTCCGCAAATGATTCGGAAAGCACGAACACGGATCCCCCAACCGTGGAAACGGTTGGTATAATTAATAGCCCATGGTTGATTTTTGCGACGCGATATTGGCTGACGTCACGCACCCCAAGGGCCGTCATAGACCTTTACTTTATTCCTCTCGCTTCCTTCACGGTATCCCAAGCTTCGTTGATCTTCTTCATTGATTCTGTAGCTTGACGAATAGCTTCGTCGCTAAGATGAGCTACTTTATCGGGATGGTACATTAACGCCAATGCACGGTAGGCTTTCTTTACTTCTTCATCAGAAATATCATATGGCACACCAAGAATATCATATGCTTCTTGCTCTTCTATCGTTATAATTCTTGAAGATTGTTTATCTTCTTTTTGATTGCTGTTTTGATTGCTGTTTTGATTGTAATTATAACTTTGTCTATAACTGTTGTTTGTTTTGTTTGACTTGGCCTTTTTTGTCCTATAGAATCCATCCTGTCGCTTCTTCATGAAAAGAGCGTAGATTCTTTGGTATTCCTGAGTCGTAAGTCCTAAGAAATCACGAATCTTCTTAATCACAGGCTTCTCTTTGTTACTAAAATCATCATCGGCATATGCAACTGCCAACAATTCCATGAAAAGCTCCACAACGCCTACATCATCAAGTCTGTCATTAATGCTGTCACAGATTTCTTTAATATCATATTGCGTTTTGAGTATAGTCTGAAATTCTTTGAGTGCTGCTTTTTGTGTATCTTCACCTTTGTAATGTCTGCGAATAGTAGCCTTTACGCTGTCTAACTCTGATGATTTAAGTTTGCCATCAGCTTTCATTATTGCGGCCATCAACACTAGCATGGTATGTTTGAAGTAATAGTCATGCACATCATCTTCTTCGCTGTCTTGTTTTGACGATTCTCCAAAATCCAATTTGTTATACAACACACCAATGCCTATTGCAATTGACAATATAATTACTAGTAGACTGTGGGTTCGTATTCCTGCCCATATGCCAAGAAAAACACCACCAAAAATGATAATTGCTAATATTTTGTTATTCATAAATTAATATAATTACCTTAACCCTTAATGCAAGTATAGGTTTACTTGCTAATCCTCTTCCTATATTGAAGTGGGGTGACTCCAGTTTTCTTTTTGAACATTCGGTTGAAATGGTTTGGGTAGGTAAAACCTAATTCTTGAGCTATTTCGTTGACTGGCATCTCTGTAGTGTTGAGCAGATATTTGGCAGTCTCCACAACCTTGTTTAGAATGTATTCCTGGGCAGAGATATGTAGCTCTTTTTTGACTAAATCGCCAAAATAGTTGGAGGTCAATTTGAATTGTTCCGCACACCACGATACTGTGAGTTGGCCTAATTGTTGAGCTGAACCGCTGGATAGATAGTTGTCTATCATTGTTTCCAACTTCTTTTGGAATTCGTTGTCACAACGCATTTCCTCGGCAAACTGACGTTCAAAGAATCGTTTGTAGTATGATAGAAGTTGACCAATTCCAAGACGGAGCAAGTGGTCGGAAAGATAGTCTGGCTTGGAAATAAGTTCAGAGTAGATATTAGAAAAACAGTTAAGAATGATTCCTCGTTCTGTCTTGCTCAACTCAAGTGCCGCATTGACATCATGATTGAAGTAGTCGAACATATAGAAGTCTCGACCTAATCCTGTTCTCTCAATCAATTCTTCTTTAAACGCGAGCATCCATCCGCGTGGCTTAACATTATAGTTGAGATTCACTTGTGAAATCTGGCCTGGACGTAGTGTGAATAGTGTGCCGGGTTTGTAGTGGATTGTTTCTCCGTTTCTGATTAATTCTCCGAAATCAGTATCCATCAGCACGATGCAGTACATGTTGAAGTTGAGAGGGTCAAACAATGTCAAATCTGCACGTGAAAGATCGCCCACAGCAATGTTTTGATGCTGTGTTCCCTGATGAAAATATGCGTTGAATTCGTCGATGGTCATGGATTAAAATGGAAATGAGAAAAGCTAAATTAGCTTATCTTTCACAAATTGGATTTTCTCCTCTGTCGGCATCGCATAGTCGATCCACTCAATATGGATTCCACGACGTTCCATTCCACGGAACCAAGTCATCTGTCGTTTAGCAAACTGATGGATGGCAATCTCAAGTGTACTGACCATCTCATCGTAGCTGATATTGCCGATTAGGTAATTTGTGACGAATTTGTATTCCAAACCGTAGTAAATTAGATCCTCAGGAGCGATGCCTCTGTCGAGTAAAGATTTCACTTCATCGATCATACCCTCGTCGAGACGGGCTTTCAATCTGCGTGAGATTTTCTCGCGTCGAGCTTCACGATCAATATCCACACCGATGATGAGGCTGTTGAGTGGGGTAGTGGTTTTCTCCTTCACCTCTTCCGGATGTTCGGCATAGTACTGCTGGATTTCAATCGCACGAATTGCACGTTTGGCAGTATCCACATCAGTTGTGTTGTGAAGCGTTTTATACTGTTTCAAAATTTCAGTAAGTTCATCCAAACTCTTGTCGCTGAGACTCTCTCTCAATTCCTTATTTTCAGGAACTGGAAGCAAGCAATAACCTTTCAAAACTGATTCTATATACAAACCAGTTCCGCCACATAGAATCGGC
Source organism: Paludibacteraceae bacterium (assembly GCA_045641065.1). GTDB lineage: Bacteria > Bacteroidota > Bacteroidia > Bacteroidales > Paludibacteraceae > UBA1723. The sequence goes on from JAZUGF010000007.1 coordinate 4,197, forward strand.
AATTTACCACGGCTTTTGATGTCGTTGAAAGCAGCGTTGAAATCTCTTTGATATTCGTGGAGATTATATTTGTAACCAGCTTCTTGGATATCAATTAGATGATATGGGATGACGGTGCCATCTATAGTGTAGTCAGACAAATCTTTGCCTGTCCCGATATCCATATTACGGTATATCTGGCGAGAATCTGCACTGATGATCTCAGTGTTGAGAGCATTAGCCAAATGAGCGGCGAATGTCGTTTTGCCAGACGCTGTAGGTCCAAGAATAGTGATCAGTTCTATATTTTGCATGGCTTATTTTATAAAAGCGAAGGCCACTGCTGCAAGGACAAGCACGAAAGCCACGATATGGTTCCAATGTAAAGCTTCTCCGTTGAAAAGCTGAGTGGATACTAAAGTGAAGATGATAAGGGAGATAGCTTCCTGAATGATTTTCAACTGCATAAGTGAGAATGGTCCACCTGTGATTTTAGAACCGATTCTGTTAGCAGGGATCATGAAGCAGTACTCAAATAGAGCCAATCCCCATGAGCATAGGATTATAAGGTAAAGAGGCCAATCCTGAGACGGTCTCATCTCTTTGATTTTTAGATTTCCATACCATGCAAATGTCATGACAACATTTGAACAAATCAACAATAGAATTGTAAGAAAAGCTCTCATATTAGTTTTTTTAAATTATAAAACGACCTCCTAATCACTTAGAAGATCGTTCAACCCCCAAAAATATAATAAGTGGCTCGCTTGGGGCTCGAACCCAAGACCCCATCCTTAAAAGGGATGTGCTCTACCAGCTGAGCTAGCGAACCTCCCGATTTTTCAATCGTGATGCAAAAGTAATGCTTTTTATTTAATCTGCAAACTTTTTGGTTTGATTTTATAGCATATGTATGTAAAAAATGAGACGTGGAATGCCACGCCTCATTTTTTATTCTGGTTTGATGAATTTCAAAGAAGAAATCATAGCTTCCAACTGTCTGTAAGCAGATCGTTTGCTTTTGTTTGGACGGTAGATAAATGCTTCTACTGAAACAATGTATTTGTTTTCTGGATCCACATAGCTTCTGCTGACGAATGGTCCACCCATGATGTCTCCATGAATGCTCCACAATCCTCTGATTTCAACGCTATACTTGTTGTCTACAGTAGGAAGAACTGTAGAAACAGGAGGCATGATCTCATAGCGAGTAGTCATGTAAGATCCGTCTGATGGACCTCCAACGTATGCTTTCATCACAGAATCGCGGCAGTAGAGTAGGTTCTCTTTGATGAAATCACTTTCATTACCATAAGGGAATCTATATATGACAATGTTTTCTGTGAAATCAGGATTGCCATTTGAAAACCAAGCAAAATCTTTTTCAAAACGAGCCTGAGTCAAAGACGACGGAATGATAAGTTCTGCTCCGAATCTTTTTCTTACACTGTCGCAATAGTCTGCATGTCTGAATTTGCCAAAGAATTTGACAACTCTTTCGTTTTCTGCGTTAATGTAGTATCGACGGATGAATTCGATTTTTTCATTGAAAAACGCTTCTAATGAGTCTTTGCTTGGAGAAGATATACGAAGAACCGCTTGTGTTTCTGCCCAGTTGTCTCGACTCGCAGTGATTTTAGAATGCGTATACATTGTTGGATCGATATCATAGAAGAGAATGTTGCGGACAGGTTTTAGAATCCCTGTAAATCCTTCTGTCGGAGTGTAAGATACTTCGAAGAATTTCTCTAACTGTGGCATACATGGCATTTCAAAAGTAAGGGAATCTTTCATTCGTATGCCGACGGAATCCTTCCAGACTTTCTGATCTCCAACTACCAATAATTCGTAGCTCTGTCCAGTCACTGTTGGCTTGTAACCACCTGTGCCTGTAGAGTTGCAACTACTCATAAACAATGCAGCAAGGGATGCTGCAATTGACAATATCTTTTTCGCTTTTTTCATATTATTATTGTCGTATTATTCTTGACATTTTTTATTTCTTTCTGAAGATAACAACCCGCAAGCTGCGTAGATATCTTCTCCTCTTGATTTTCTGATTGTCGCATTCAAACCGTTCTTTCTCAACAATGTTTCAAATGCTAACATCTCCGCATCAGTGGCTCCCTCCAAATCAACGTTTGGAATAGTGTGGAAACGGATAAGATTGATTCTGCATTCTAAGCCCTGGAGTAGGGTGGCGAGCATTTTTGCGTGGCGAGGAAGGTTGTTGTTGCCTTTAAACACTGTGTATTCAAACGATACTCGTCTCTGGCCTGTGAAGTCGTATTTTTTTATCTCTTCAATTACCTTCTCCAACTTAAATGCTTTTTCTACAGGCATCATTGCTAATCTCTCTTCAGAGAAAGGGTTGTGGAGGCTGACTGCCAAATGACATTTTGATTCTTTAAGGAATCTCTGCATGCCAGGAATCAAACCAACTGTTGAGACTGTGATTCTCTTTGGACTCCATGCATAACCGTAATCGGATGTGAGAATCTCAAGTGATTTTAAGATGTTGTCAACATTGTCCATTGGCTCTCCCATGCCCATGTAGACAACGTTGGTTAGATTTTCAAATTCAGGAATAGACTGGATTTGGTTAAGTATTTCGTTTGTAGTCAGGTGCTGTGTGAAGCCTTGTTTTCCAGTCATGCAGAATTTACAGTTCATCTTGCATCCCACCTGGCAAGAGACACACAATGTTGCTCTGTCTTTGTCTGGAATGTAGACGGTCTCAATGTATTTCTCACCGATCTGGTATAGATATTTTTTTGTTCCGTCTGAAGACTCGACGCTTGAAAATGGAGCACGTCTGCCGATTTCATAATGTTCAGCCAATAGTGCTTTGTTTTTTGCGGATAGATTGGTTATCTGCTCTATATTCTCCGCACCTTTTTTGTACATCCAATCAGCAATCTGTGTGGCTGTGAATTTGGGCATGGCAAGTTCAGCTACGACATTTCGCAACTCCTCTATAGTCATACCAAACAGTCTTTTCTTTTCCATCTTCATTTATGTAAAAAAGGAGGCGAACCGTAATCCGCCTCCATTATTTGTTGATCTATTTTTTTAATTAATAGAAGTTTGATCTGTTGTCAGAGACATCTGCAGCTTTGCGTAGAGACTCATACATGTGGTTTCCGATAGAAGCCTTTAGATTTCTGTTAAGTGAGTTGATATCTGTCTTTGAACCGTTCTCGTCCTCGCTGACAACCTTAACCTTGTAAACTCCCATATCTCCTACGATTACGTCGCTTACTGACTCAACAGGAAGAGCTGAAATAGCAGCAGTCAATTTTGGCTCACGGATACCAGAAACACCATCTCTCAAGAAGTTTGTGATTACTGTATCTGCATTAGTGAAATCGTTTACGTTTGCCAACTCTTCAGAGAACTTCTTAGCTGAAATCTCATCCTTAACCTTTCTTGTAACTAGGCTTGATACGTATTCCTCTGATAGTGGAACGTACTCACCGTCAACTTTATTTACAAGTGTTCCTACTACATAAGAGTCACCAACTTCAAATACACCAGAAACATCACCAACCTCGTGGTTCCATGCCCACTTAACGATTTCACGTGTGTTGTTCTGTCCAAGCATCTGAATGTATGGATCGTTTTCTCCTAGTGGAGTTAAGTGAATGATATCCAAGTTCTGAGAATCAGCGTTAGCAATGAAAGCGTCTTTTGTCTTATTGTCGATGATGAACTTGTTAGCAGCGTTGTACATATCTGTATATGTATCTGTGCTTGGCTCAAGTTTTGTACCATAGATAAGAACTTTAGCTTTTCTTACAGGATTAGTCAAGTTGTTTACCTTAACTAGGAATACCATAGGGTTCTCGTCCATAGTGAATGTGAAGACATCACCTTTCTTTGCACCACCGAATACCTTTGCATCGAAATCATCTGTACCCAATGGGAAACCTTCCTTAACCCAACCTAGCTCACCGCCTTTGCTTGCTGTGTTCTGGTCAAGAGAATGCTTAGCTGCCAAATCCTCAAACTTCTCACCGTTGTTCAAGCACTTCTTGATGCTATCAGCTTTCTGAGAAGCCTCTTCTTTTGTTGCACCTGCCAATACAATTAGGCTGATGTTTGCTGAGTCTGGAGACATCTTAACGTCTGCCATTTTTCTAGCAACCATGAAATCACCTCCTTCGAAGATCACCTCTGATACAGAGTCCTTCTTAGCGTTGAATGCAAACGACTGGAATGCTGTCTCAATATCCTTCTCTGAGCGGAAGTAGTTGTTGTATGCGAATACCGATGATGGATCAGAGAAGATTACCTTCAAGTCTGCCTCTTCTGCGTTCTTGATCTGGTCTCTCATCTCTTCCATACCAGCCTTTGTCTCTTCGTAATCCTGAGTAGAAGGCTTTACATTGAAAATGATAGCGTCAACAGCTCTATAACCGCCGTTGTCCAAAGCAAAGTTCTGCTTCTTCATTTTCTCGTACATGTTCTTCTTGTCAGCGTCTGTCACCTCAATATCATCTGATGCAGAAGAATAAAGCTTCTTGATAACTACAGCTTTCTTCTCATTAGCTGTTAGATTATTGATTAGATTGCTGATTGCTGTTGGATATGTAACTGCATTGCAAACTAGGCTTGTAAGCTTGTTGTTAGCAAGCTGAGACTTAATCTGTCCCTCCCAATATGCCCATTGCTCTTTCAACTGACGCTGCTGAGCTTTCTGATTGTCATCCAAAGACTCCTCTGGCATGCTGATATACTGAAGAAATGCAGATACCTGTGAAGGGTTGAATCTTCCATTCTGGTCTCTGAACAAAGGAATGTTCATCAACATTGGATTGTTAGCTGAAGAAACCAAATCTTTGATCTCGTCATTTGTTACTGACATTCCGATCTCTTCCATCTCGCTCTCAATTAGAGCGTCGTTGATGAATTTGTTCCATACGAAGTTTCTGATATCTCCTTCGTTAGGAGCCTGCTGTCCAGCGTACTGTTGTTTGATGATGTCGCTGAATTGCTTCTCTTTCTCATTGAATTCAACAATGGAAATCTCTTTTCCATTAACCTCTCCAACGATGCTTCGAGCTCTTCCCATGATAGTCGAAGTGCTTGTTAGAAAGTCTCCTACCACGAAAGCCGCCAATGCCAGTGCCACAATTCCAATTAGTAGAGTGGCGTGGTTTCTGATATTCTGTAAAGCTGCCATTTAAGTTTTTATAGTTTTTTTATTATTATTCGTACAAAAAACGACGCAAATATAATAAATATTATTCTTTAATTTGCGTTTGTTACTCTCAATTTTACTAAATCTATCTTTGTTGTCTCAACTTTGATTACTTCAAAGCTGTATTTTTTGCCTATTTTGATGATTTCTCCTTTCTTAGGCAAGATATTATGATGAGTTAGTATCAATCCTGCGATAGTCTCATAATCTGGAGAGGTCGGCAATATTAATCCAAATTTTTCATTAGTTTCTTCGACTTCAAGTCGTCCTGAAAGCATATACTCTTCATTGCTGATTTTCTTCTGGACATATTCGTCCTCGTTGTCGTATTCGTCTTCGATCTCTCCGAAAATCTCTTCCATAAGATCTTCCATCGTTATGATTCCTGCTGTGCCACCGAATTCATCCACCACTAATGCAAGACTTTTTTTCTGTTTTTGTAAAACTTTTAGAAGTTTATTGGCTGCCATTTCTTCCGACACTACGATTATCGGGTTCAAAATGTCTGAGATTTCTGATGGTTTGTCAAATATGTCTGATGAGTGGACGTATCCTATGATACAATCGATATTGTCTTTATAAACCAATATTCTTGAAAAATTGGTTGAGATGAAAAGTTTTCGTAATTCGTCGACGCTGCTACTCACTTCTATAGCTGTAATCTCTGTGCGTGGAACTATACAGTTTTTTAGTTTTAGTGTTGACAAATCAAGTGCATTTTGGAATATCTCTACTTCATTCTCAGCTTTTTCAGTGTTTGATGCCGCACAATTATTCAATTCATAACTTCTGTTTGTACTAATTTCATATTCTTTATTTTTGAATATCAGTGAAATAGGGTAGACTAAGCAATGTAATACTCCTGATGCAGATTCCAATACATCGTTTGGCAATTCTGCTATATTGCTCAATCTAAGTAATGTCTCTAATGCTATGAATATCGCAATAAATGTTGCGAATGCTATATATATATTGTATTGCTCAACTGTGATGTATGCACAAACGATGCTTGATGCAAGGTTGATGATTCGCAGTCCTGCTTTGAATGTTCTTACTTTTGTTGATGAATAACTTGCGAATCCAGATTTAGTTTGGTTGTCTCCAATCTCTATCTTGCTTTTGTAAGCACTTACAAAATTGAATTCAACAAGATATGTCGCAAGTAATATGATTGCTATTATGCCTGTCCACATAATTATTCCTGTTTCTGCTGGTTGTCCTTCTTGTCCTCTATAGGGAATATTCCCTCTGGTTTTTTGATAGTATAATTTGTGAACGACTGGTTTGATTCAAAACCACGACCTGTGATGATTCTTTTGTCTTGCGTGATTTTGATTTTTTCTTTAGAATAGACGGTTTTTTCTTTTTGATTCCAAAATAATTGGTTTGTCTCAAAATACTCGCCTTTGACATTCTTTGATTTCACACTGTCCCTCAAATCCCATAATTCCAAATCTGTGTAGTATTTTGCCCATTTGGATGTTATCGACGCGTCTGTTCCCATAGTGTCGTTAAGTGTCTCAAAGAACAAACCTTGTGGAAAGAACCAATATGGAGTATCTACTTTGTCAAATATATACCATTCTTTAGTCTCCATTCTGTATTTGACGATTCCTGAATCGGAAATCAACGAATACACATCTTTCGCATATTGTCCTGCTACAGAATCTCTTTCAATCGCATCAGTTGTGTCAAGCTTGTCGTTGTCACATGATGCAAAAAAAGAAAAAGACAAGATTGCCAAGGCAAAAACCTTGACAATCATGTCTTTGTAAGTATGTTTAACGCTTTCCTGCATTATCTAACTGTTGTTGTCTCTCCAATCCAACCTGGAACCTTGTATGTTCCACCCTTGATACCTCTCATGAACAACTCAGACTTGTCTGGGAACTGCTTCTTGTATGAAGCAATTGCATTGTTAGCCTGGCTTGCCAATGATGGATCTACAGATTTAGCTTTCTCTAGTTTGTCAACTGCTGCCCAGTAAGCAGTCTTCTGGATAACTGGATCGTCGTCGATAGAAGAGAATCCATATGCATATGCATAAGCGATCAACATGTATGCCTGACCTGCTGTTGGATCCAATGCAAGTGCTGACTGTGCATTAGAACGACAAGCCTGGAAATTCTTCATTGACAAGTAGATGTTAGCGATATTTAGATAATAGTCGCTCTTTACACTCTTGCTAGTCTCAAGCTTGATAGCCTCCTGTAGGTACTGGATAGCCTTGCTGTTGTCTTTCTTTGACATAGCCTGTGCTGCCATACCTGCTGCTGAAGCTGCTGTTGGCTCAATCTTGTGAAGATACTCAGATCCCTTGAAGTAAACTGCAGACTCCTTACAGTCAGCGATACGGTATAGCTTCAATACATCGTTCAAGAATGCCTTGTCGTTCTTGTTAGCCTCGATCTTTGAAGCGTATGCCTTGTCAAGTGTACCACACTCTGCTGCACCAGAACGAGCAAATACTCTGTTTACAGCACCGATTGCTGGGTCAAAAGTAGAGTCGTTAGCTGCTGCCTTTGTCATAAGAGGCATGATATCCATGTAATCTTTGATGTACATGTCTCTGTTGACATTAGGATTTGACTTGTAGATTCCGTCTGATAGAATGAAGAAATTCTGGAATACTGCAGGCTCATTCTTTTCTCCACCTTTCTCGATAGCCTCTTTCAACCAGTTGTAAGCCTTCTGCTTAGTGGCATCGTTAGTCAATGTTGCAGCGTAGTTGATGTAGTCTGCTGCCTTACGTCCTAGAATGTAGTATTCTGGTGATTTCTTCTGCTTGCTGAAATACTTGATTCTTAGATCGTGACAGTTCATCAACTCATCAAACAAAGCTTTCTTCTTGTTTATGTCTGTTTCATTGTCAATCTGCCACTTCAACATGAATGTTCCTTCTGTATATGCATACTGAGTAGATGCTGGACACTCTGTTGTAATGATCTTCCAAGGCTCATACATATCCTTGTAGTTCTTCTGCTTTCTGAAACTCTGTAGCGCAGATACACTTCCAACACATCTTACGCTGTCTTCTCCTGTTCCATACTTTGAATTAGGAGTGTTTACTCCTTTCTCTGCCATCATCGGCATACTCATTATTATGCCTAATGAAGCTAAAAATAATGATTTTGTATTCATCTTATCCTAATTTTTTGTTATTTTCAAATTAATCGGGCAGGCATAAAACCAGCCCCTACGTCTGCTTATTCAAGTCTGCGACGTACGAACCATTTCTCGTTAAGTGTGGCATTTAGCACAAATCTCAAGAAATTGTCACTCATCATGTCTTTATTGCTGAGTGTGGTGAATCCATATTCTACAGTGAAATTGATCACTGTCGGATTAAGACCTCTTTTAAGTGGAAAACCGAAACCTGCACTTACTAGGTTTTCTCTGTTTGTCTCACCATGCACTTTATAATATGTGTTGGCAGTAGAGAATCCCCATCTGTAAGCTACTCTGTTGAAGTATTTCTTGCTCATGCTGTTAGGAAGCAACTCAGCTCCTAATGATAGTTTAGCACGGTCTTCAAACACTTTCTCTCCAAAATATTCAACGTCGCTCCATTTCTGGATTTTATAGTCGACGCCAAAAGACCACTTGTCTTTTATATTATACGATGCACCGAACCCAAATGTAAGTGGTAGCTCAAATGCTTTGTCGTATTCTTTGTTCAATGTATCGATTCCTGTTGTTAAGACTGTCTTGCTAGCTTTTGCATTCAAACTATTCTTTGGCTCAAATGTTACACCTAGCACCATTGATTTGTCTTCTCCGGTTTCAATCACATACTGTGCTCCAAAATTAACAGCAAAATCATGAACATCTATCGTATTTGACAATAGTGTTGAATGAAAGAAATTGCTGTTTTTTGAATTAGCAAAGCTCACTTGGCTTTGTGTTGTTATGTCTCCAAACAAGAACTTCAAATTACAACCGAAAGAGAATGGCTTCCATGGTCTGAATCCCAAACCAAGCATCACTTGATTGATTCCGCCTTCTCCTGCGTATGAGTCAATATATTTGTCGCCATTATTGACCTCTATCTCTTTTTCTGAATCAGAGTAGTTATATCCTACGATAGAGTAGGGCTCTATACCTACAGCCAATCCCATCCAATTCTTGATCGGAAACTGTAATCCAACTCTTTCCAAATTTCCTGAGAAGTCACTTTTCTTTGAATCCCCGTTGGAATAGAAAGATGATCGTAGTGACGCTCCAACCTCAAATCTGAAAGTTAGTGAATCGATAGCTGTGTATGTCGCAGGATTTCCGAAGTTAGTATATTGGTTATCTCTAAATCCAATTGACAAACCTCCCATTCCTCGTCCTTGTGCAGACGCTCCATCTACCAGTGTTCCATATCCATATCTGGAGTAGGGCGAACTGGTGCTATTCTGACCTGTAGCTGCAATGGCAGTGCCAAGGCAAAGCAATGCGCTTATGAATTTTCCTTTTGACATTTATCGTTCAATATTCTATTCAATCCAATCCTTAACAGATTTTCTTTTGCAAATATCTTAATTTTTACGTTGCTTTCAAAGTATTTTGCACCTCCACCCGTTAAAAAAACTAAAAGTTTTGGATATTTCTTGCTTAATCTACGGTATGAACCCTCAATTTCATGCAAAATTCCACTGTAGCATCCTGAGTAAATGGCAGTCTGAGTGTCGTCTCCAATCTCTTTCCATTCGGTATTTATGTCCACTTGTGGAAGCTTGGCAGTAAAAGTGTGAAGTGCATTAAGTCGCATCTGCATTCCTGGTGCAATGTTGCCTCCTAGATATTCTCCTTTGCTTACGATGTCGTATGTTATCGCTGTTCCGATGTCGATTACTAAAATATTTGAATTTTTGCCTGCGATAGAGTAAGCCCCTACACACGCGGCAAGTCTGTCCATTCCAAGAGTGTTCGGTGTACGATACCTATTTATTAATGGGACTTTCGTTTCATGTGTCAGTTGGATGAAGTCGACGGAATGACTCACGTCTGTAATCAAATCTTCATTACCACCTCTTACACTGCTGTAGATTGCATGTTTGATGCTATGCTTTGCGATGATCTTAGCAACCTTCTGGGCATCATAGTCATTGCTTTCGTAGACTGCGATTTCATTGTTGCTTCCTTCTTCAAACACTCCATATTTAATATGTGTGTTTCCTTCATCAATAATCAGATTCATTTTTTATTTCGTCTGATTGTAGAGATAAAATATATTGTGTCTCTACGAAGTTGACAATTTGTCATAAAAAATGACAGACTATTTCTAATCTGTCATTTTCTATTGACATTGTTGTTTTGCATTTAATATTTCTTCGGCAATTAGTATTTAACTACACCGTATTTGTCGTTCTGCAATACTACTGCTGATTTCTCTTTTACACCAGAAATCTTACCGTAGTTAGTGTATAGCTTGATGCTTCCTTTTTCGTCAACCAATCCGAACTTCTTGTTCTTCTTGTTCTTGAAGATTCCTTCTTCGTACAACTCTGAGTTCTTTGGTAGGAATGGAACACCGTTCTTGTTGAAACACATCTTGTCTCCGTTAAGCTCGGCCTCTACTACTTTGCCATCAAATGCTGTGATTGACTGTGCGAATGGGATAACCACCTCAGCACCTGCCTTGTCCAAAACTCCACATCTTCCGTTAGCATCCTTGCATACGAAATAGTCGCTTGAAATTGCTGTGATCTGACGGTAGTATGGCTCAACAACGATCTTGCCATCAGGGTTGATCAAACCTGTCTTAGCTGCGTTGAAGATTCCCATCTCAGCTGTCTCAAATGCTGTAAACTTGTTTCCGAATTTCTTCAAACGAACCTCATCTTTAGTAGTGTAGATAATCTTACCTGCCTTAACGATGATTCTTTCAGAAGAACCGTTCTCAAATACATTCAAAAGAATCACATCTGAAACCTTACCTGAAAGCAACTCCTCACAGTTACCATCGATTGCATGGTTTGGATCAAGAATCTTCTCGTATTTAGTTTCCAAAACTGTCTGTCCGTAGTAAAGTAGACCTTTCTTGTCTCCGCTTGTTACTACTGAATAACCATTACAGTATTTTGTCATGTCATCGTAAGTAGGAGTGACACACTCTTTACCACCTTGCAATGCACATACCATACCTCCGTTCTTTACAATCAACATTCCGTTTGAAACTTCTTTGTCGATGCTTGAGAAACCTGAGATTGTTCCGATCTTTCCGTTTTTGTCAAACATGTCGTAGTTAGTTCCGTTTGCGTAGTAGATGATTCCACCTGCACGAGTCAACTTGTTGCTCTGACTCTCTGGAACACTTACGATTTCCTCACCAGCTCTGTTGATGAACATCCACTTGCCAGCTTTCTTAACTTTTGCAACTCCTGCAGAGAAACACTCTCCAAGATCCTCATACTGTGGCTTGATGTTTGCACGAGCAGAAGTCTTATCCAAGAATCCCCAGTTACTACCAACCTTGTAGGCAATCATCTTTTCTTCACCACCGCAATCCTTGTACTCAGATAGAGATGCGCAATATAGGAAAGCTCCTGTTGTATCCATCCAACCCTCAGTAGTGGGGGATGTCTTGATGATTGCGATGCCGTCCTGATCGTAGTAAGGCATCATATCGTGGTTGATTGTTCCGATCATATCTCCATCAGGATTGTAGATTCCGAATTTCTTACCCTGACGAACTTTCATATACTTGCTATCGATATCGTCAGCTGTACGCCACTGAACCTGATCGTATTTCTGGTCAACTTTTGAATTTCCTTCTGGATCAACAATGACAAGTCTGCCTGCATCTGCCATTGCAACTCCACCGTTTCTCAAAACTTTGTACTTGAACGGAGTCAATGAACCAGAAACAAATGGCTGAATTGCTGTTTTCTGACCCTTGTAGCTCAATCCCCAGAAATTACCCTGCTTGTAAGCGATGAAATTCTGTGAGATGATGTTGATGTCTGAAGCTGAAGTAGCAACGAAATCCAAAATTGTTGAACCGTCGGCTGGATTGATAACTCCCCATTTGCCACCCTTCTTAGCGATTAGCTTGCCATCTGTGATGTCTGAGAAATCTTCGAATGAAGGAGCAACCAACTCTTTGCCTGAGAAATCCATGATTCCCCACTTTCCGAAATCGTTCACTAGGTAGTAATCTTTCTTTGCAATTGAATCTTCAGCAAGACGGATGTTCTTGTATTTTGGCTCAACCTTCCAAGTCAAGTACTTCTGCAAATCTGCAATCTTGCCCTCGAACTCTTTCACCTTCTTCTCCTCCTCTGGATACATTCCGATGAATTTTGCATATGAGTTGATGTTGTCGTTTGCCTTTGCCTCGTCGTAACTCATCTGAAGCAAACCTTTCTCAATCTCAGGAGCGTATTTTGAGTCTGGATATTTTTCCATGTATGCAGCATAAGCATCTGCTGTCTTTGGCAACTTAACGAATGCCATTGAGTCACGCATGTTGATTGCCTTGTCTCTGTTGACAGAGTTAGGGTAGTCCTGGATGAACTTCTCAACGTCACGGATAGTAGCTCCCTTCAAAGTCTTGTTGAAGATCAAATCCTCCTTGCCACGCTTAGCATCATCAAGGTAAGAACATGATTCACAAATGTTTATGATTTTATCATAAGCTTCAACAGTTTTCTTGGATTTAGCATAATCAAGTAGATTTGCCTCTACTTCCATACGCACTGTTTCCAAATCAAATCCTGCCTCACGCATACAGTTCATAACTCGCTGATTTGTAACATAATCGCTATAAGAAATTTTCTTATAAAAATCATATGCTTTTAGCGGATTATACTGTGGATTTTTCTTGCTATTGTATGCTAAACATTCACTTAGTTGATACAAAAACTGATCTGGAGAAGATGTGATTTTCACCTTCTGGCGTGTTTTCAAAGCGCTTTCAACCTTGTCTTTTCTCAACAACTCGATTACATCAGTGATGTCTGATGAAGCGTTTGCGATACTTAGAGTAAAGACGCTCATTATCAACGAAATAAATACTCTTTTCATCATAATTCTGCTAATTTTTTGTCAAAAATTGTAACAAATGTAATTTTTCAAAACCGTTTTGCCAACACTGATTTTATCTTTTTCCAATATTGTTGATAAATGTGGAAGTTATCAACAATCCCAGTTTTAGATGAAAAATTCAGCGATTGCAGCTCTCAATTTATCTGCCTTATTTGCTTTTAATACCTTTTTGCGATTACGCTTTTCAATCTCTGGAAGCAGGTATTCAAAGTATGCTTTTACATGTGCCACACTCTGTTCCTCGCCGTTCATCAACTCTTCGCAATGAGCAAAAAGTTTCTTAATCAATTGTTTAGACTTATCTCTCTTCTCTTTGTCTGGCATCATTTCTCCGTTTTGGTATTCCGACGCGAGGGCTGGATTCATCAGTAGCCCACGGCCAATCATGATGCCTTTAAGAGTAGGGTACATACTGCTGATCTTGTTGATGTCGTCGGTAGAAATCACGTCGCCATTATAGATTAGAGGGTGCTTGCAGAGCTTGGCAAATTCTGCAAATTTCTCATGATTGATCTCACCTGAATATTGGTCTTTTGCGATTCTTGGATGCATTGTCACTTCTGTGAATGGAAAATCATTTATGATATCCATCATGCCAAATATTTGATTTTCATCGTCATAACCGAGTCTCGTTTTTAATGAGAATTTCATAGACGGGTGTGCTTTCAACACGTCAATCATAGCCTTGACTGCATCTTTATCTGCCAATAATCCTGATCCCATACCATGCTTAGCAATCATAGGGAAAGGACATCCCATGTTGATATTCAACTCTTTATAACCTTTCTCTTCAAGCATAGAAACCATCTTTTCCACGTCTTCTGGTTTAGTTGACGCAATGATCTGCGGAATAGTGCAACATTCCGTCTCATCTGGCAATTCGCGCAAATCTTTTTTGCGGAAATCTCCACGTTCCACACGTATGAAAGGGGTGTAATATTTGTCCACACCTCCGAAAATCTCGGCGTGTAATTTTCTGAAAACTGAGTCTGTATAGCCCTGCAACGGGGCAAAATGAATCTCCATAAATAATTAATTTTTCGCAAAAATACGAAAATTTATATACATATTAAAATCATTTAATCCGACACCATAATCCGTTAACCGACACCATAATCCGTTAACCGACACCATAATCCGTTCGCAGAACGGATTATGGAATCGGCTACCCGTCACTGCGTGAAAGGGGCGCTGCCCCATTGGATTGGATCAGCGTGTTTCGTCGTGGGCCAGCGGCCCAAGCCAACGGAAAGGGTAGCCGATTCCGTGATTTTTTCGCAGAAAAAAACATGGTGTCGGATTGCGTGTGTCGGATTGCGTGTGTCGGATTGATTAATAATCAAATATTTTCCTCAATATATTGATTATAAGGAATATCATTTTCTTCAAATAATTGCTTCACTTCATTAATAAATGAAGATTTTGTTTGTTTATGATGCTCCTTTTGGTTTATGATGTAATTTTTCACGATTGGCAATTCTGTTTTACAATATGTAAACGAAGCAAATCCCTTCTGCCAACCTCTGAATAATGGAAAACGGCCATCTCTTTTTAACATGAAAGAGCTGTTTTGTTTGATAACTTGGACAAATGTAGATACCGAAATATCTGGTTTGATTTCAACCAAGATGTGTAAATGGTCAGGCATTCCTCCGATTCTATGAAGAAAATGACCATTTTTCTTACAATAATCCCAAATGAATGAATATAAAGCATCTTCGTTTTCTTCGTTGATGGCATAATCACTTTTGTATGTGCGGAAAACGACGTGGTAAATGTGACGATAATAACTCATTATTTTTTGTAATGTTACTATTGTTAAATATATTTTTTGTTTTGCGATAGCAAAATTAAAATAATATTTTGAATTGACAAAAATAAATACGAAAAATCCCGTTAACCGACACCATAATCCGTTCGCAGAACGGATTATGGAATCGGCTACCCGTCACTGCGTGAAATGGGCGCTGCCCCATTGGATTGCGTCAGCGTGTTTCGTCGTGGGCCAGCGGCCCAAGCCAACGGAAAGGGTAGCCGATTCCGTGTTTTTTTCGCAGAAAAAAACATGGTGTCGGAATGCGTGTGTCGTCAGCGTGTTTCGACCTGGGCCAGCGGCCCAAGCCAACGGAAAGGGTAGCCGATTCCATGATTTTTTCGCAGAAAAAAACATGGTGTCGGATTGCGTGTGTCGGATTGCGTGTTTCGGATTGCGTGTTCCCGTCAAAGTTATCAACAATCAAAACATCCCGATTGTTGATAACTTTCCCTTTTCATTCCAATCTATTAGGGTTGAAATGTATAATTTTGTTAGGAATTATACTATGGTTTGGACTGTAGTATAGGGTGATTTAATGTTAAGAAATTGATTGATAAACCTATAGGGTAATAAAAGTGACGCCTGTTTGCTACGTCATTATGATAAAAAACCTGTTATATAGGAGTATTAGGATATTGAAAAATAAAAAGAAATTATAAAAAGGATGATAAAAGGTGCTTATATAAATATGTATAGACGGTAGGGGACTAATAGCCTGTTGTATATAAATATGTATATATAGAAGCGGATTTATATTAGAAGTTTTATAAATGGAAAATAATAAAAAAAACAATAAACAAATCATGAGAGAATTTTTACAGAAATTCGTCGATTGGATTGCAATGCTTCTGCGTTGGCTATTAGCTGCGCCGAACGATGCCGTCCAATGCCAGCATGATGTCCATGTGAAAGAATCTACGGATATCGACGTTTGGCACGAGAGTAGGGGATCTGAATCCTCTGGAATGGTGAAGGGCAGGAGGCTCTTTGCCGAGTGTGTTTCATCCGTCCGACAGAGGCTCAAGAGAGTTGCTGTGGGAATGTTGTTGATTGGTGCTGGTGGTGCTGCTATTGCACAAACTGCAACAAGTGTCAATGATGAACTAAATCTTGACTTTAAGAATGGTCTTGATGGGTGGACACTTCAGTATGGTGCGGTTTTGTTTACCAATACTGCAAGTAAGAGTGCTTGTGCTTCAGATGCAAGTGAATTAAATAAGGCTAAGGCTTCTTATTATTGGGATTTCAACGAATTAAATGCCGCTTATGCCTCATTTAAGTCTGGAAGTAAGGACGAAAGAATGATGGCTATAACCGAAAAACTAGGTGAACTTGCGAATGAAAAATCTACATTGACAGGTGATATAACATTTCTTCAGTCTCAGTATGATGCATGTAAGCTAAGTGATAATACAGGAACTCAAATTGCAGCACTACAAGAACAGATTGCGACAAGTAGAACTGAGGTTAACAGACTTGGAACTGAAATTGATGCTGTCGAAGCCGAATTGTCAACTGCTAATAACGAACTGACTGCTTTGCAGAATTCCAAGAATAACATTGAATGTAATTCTAGTAAATTGATTAATGGAAACTTTAAGGATAAATTTCCTGAAAGTTGTAGAACGTTACAAACGAAAGCAAACGGGCAATATAAAGACAATACAATAAAAAATAATTGGACTTTCAATTATGATTGTTGCACCAACTTTAAGAATGCGTTTGACACAGATATCCTTGCTAAGCAGACTGAGATTACTGGTATAAGAACAAGAAAAGATTCTTTGACATCTCTTCAAGTTGTTGAAAACAACAAAATCACAGGATACCAGAATCAAATTGATGCTTTGAGTGATCCTTGTGCTTCGTTGAAGTCAGAAATTGACTCAAAAAGTGATAGGTTAGTAGAAGTAGATGAGGAAATAGCATCCTTGAATGCAGAATATACAGAATTGTCTAATATGGCTCCTTCTGCTCAATATAAAATCAATGATGCCACAAGTAATGGACACAAATTGTCTGAATATTTTTCTGGAAATTCGGGAAAGACCACTACTGGTCAGAATTATATTTTAAATGTAGAAGATTGGAAAACTACATGGGTAAATAATTCTTCAAATACTTCAAAATTAGGAAAGGTGACAGATATTAACCGATTCCAAATTGAAAAGTATTCTTCGAATGTGGTTGCTGATAAGTATGATTATTATATCGGTACCTATGGCTCTGGTTATCCTGTTAGCCTAAACAAGACAGGAGATGATAAAAGATATTTGAGAGTGTTCCCAGGAAAGATGCAGTCTTGTAGATTGGGTGCTGCGTCCAACTATGGAGCCAGAACTATTTCTACTGAAATTTGTAGCCAGTTTGGAGGCTTGAACAGTATCAACTCTGCGGAAAGAATGTCTTATACTTTTACAAAGAAAAAAGGACATGACATTTTGCAGATACACTATTTGGCAGCTGCAACCTACCCAGATGGTGCTCATTATGGTTCAGGACCTAACCAGTATACAATTGTTGGAGCATGGTCTACAGAATCTAATCCTGATATTAATAATGTAGAAAAAGCAAATGCAGGATGGACAAAATTGTCTTGTGGTAATGCTGCTACAGATATTTTTGGCATGACTGATTCTGACGGTAAGACACCTTGTCAGTTGACATCAAGACCCAGGTTGATCATGTCCACAGGAGGTCAGGCTGTAAAGGATGATCCATCATGTGGTGGATGGCAGACTTTGGTTTATCCTTTGGATGGAGTGCCTGAAGGATCTACAATTGTTGTACAGGCTACAACTAACGACTGTAACTATAGCTCATACAAAGCAGGTGGTGATGCTTGTTGGATGTATTTTACTTCTGAAGTATTAACAAAGTCTTTGTCAGTTGAGTTTTGTAATCAGGATGAAGGACCTCTTGTAGCAACAGCTACAGAAGGATATGACAAGTATTATTTTGGTATCCTCAAAGACGATAATTCTGTGGTACCATTGATGGCTACTCCTCAATCATCTAATGTTTTTGAAATCAAAAATGGAGATACGTATTGGAATAAAGTGACATCAACAGGTACATTGATCTGTTATATGGGTAGTACCGCTGATGTAAAGGCTAATATTGCAGAAAATAAAAGTAATGACTGTGTCTCAAAAATCACTGCTAAATTTGGAGCTACAAAAATCGTACCATCTATTGATACCGTTTATGCTTGTGCTAGTGATGCCATTAATCCTGGCGGTTTGGTTGTTGATCAAATTTTCACTAACTACCAGACTAATTTCTATGATGTCGATCCAGTAAAGAGTATCAAGCTGTATCTTCGTGATGAAAATGTTAATGAGACTCTTGCTACATTAGAGACTGCTCAGCCTACAGAGACAATCGAAAATTTCACCCATTATGTAAAAGAAACAGCTACTGATGGAAGTGATATTGAAGGAAAGGGTGAAAGATTGACTTTTGAACCCGTCACTTTAGTACAAGCAGAAGCCTTTACTTCTACTAAAAAAGTTTATGCTGTGCTAGAGACTAATGGAGGATGTCAGTTCATCACTTCAAAAGTAATTTCACCTTCAAAATCATTGAAGCCTACACTTGGTTTATTAGGCGATTGTCAGTATGCAAAAATTCAATTAGACAATTGTACTAATCCTACCAATATTCCATCTGACTTATCATATACTATTGAGTATTATTTTAACGATGGCGGAGAAGGCTATGAACTAGCAAAAACATCAAAAACGTTCTTGGGTGATGGTGTTACATTAGTTGATGCAATTAATGGTACCTCTGGTACAGCTTATGCTTATGTTGTAGATAACCATAATTGTAAATTCCAAAGTAATACTGCAACTGTTAATGTTTCTGCTTCTCCAAGTGTGGATATTCAGCCAACTCCTGGTACATATCAAGAATTCTCAAAAAATAGAGATTCGAGAATTCTAACTTTAGGTGTATGTCCTGGAGGTAAAGCAACTGTTAGACCTTTTTCTAAAGATGCAGATGCCAACGCTAGGGGTTACGCATTTGAGTGGTATGATGTTGTTACTTCATCGACAAATCAAACATCAGCTCCTACCAAAGGTAATATTGGAGTAGGTGAGGATGTATGGTATTCTGATGCTGTTGAGTTAGGAGAAGGAACATACACTCTTACTGTTCAAGCAGGATCAGCTGGATGTAAGACAACTTGGACTGTTATTGTGAACGCAGCCTCTTCAGTAGCATCATTTGTAAGTGTAGAAAAGAAGTGTGTGGGAGAAAAAGCAGAATTGGTTATTAATGGAATTAAAAAGATCAATTCCCTAGAACTTGCATACTATAAAAGAGTTGGCAACAAACTTGTTGAAGACAAGAGTGAACGTGTAACTGTACCTGGATTTACTACCTCAGACGGTAAGTGGTACATTACAAGTTTAGCTAATGCCTCTGAAATTAAGACAGGTTTTGAAAGTGTTCGATATGTTGCTACAGTAACAAATACTCAAGATTGTACAGAGGAGATTCCATTTGATTTTTATAACTTGACTTCTCCTGGTGCTACGTACGAGTTGGTTGATTCCAAAGGAAATACTTATGCTATTGATAATACAAAAACAATAACAGACGGTGATGGCATAAGGAACTATTACTTTGAACCTATTTGTGCTGATCAAATCGTTAAGATTAGAATAACAAGAACTAATCCTTCGGTAGTCAATTCATACAAGGTATTTTTAACTTCGGCTTCTACCAATGTGATATATGAATCGACAGAGGCAACAGGTGGTGCTGTTTTGACAAATGAAATCACTATTCCTGAAGCCGTAAACGGAGGAAAAGGTGGTGACTACGAATCATATACAATAGATCTTCATGGATTCATTGGTGGTGAGGCACAATGTGATGTCACAGAAAAAGTAATAATTCAGGTACATCCATCAGTTGAACTTAAATTATGTGCTACCCCAGAAGACAAGAGATCAGAAACATTTGAGGCTATTTCTTCTTCATGTGTTGATAGATACTGCGAGGGTTCTGCATATTATATCAACATGAAGGCTCGTGTTAAGAATGGCAATGCTTATGATCCTGTTAATCTTACTGATGCTGCTAACTTAGCAAAGATTACATCAACAGCATTGACTGGTTCTCTATCTGGAGCAAGTGCTGTCGGTGGAGCTGTGACAGCAAAGATCGGTTCTGATTCTGATGCCGACGGATATTACCACACATTCTATGGAGAGGTTACATATCAGGGTTGTGTTGCTACAACTTCAACTAAGGTATACGTATCTAAGAGCCCGAGTGCAAGATTTAATCAGACATCTTACTCTGCATGTCCAAACTCAAGTATGGAAGTTAATCTAACAGATTTGGGTTCTGGCAAGGAGAAGATTAAGAATGTTCGTTATTCAATTGAAGAAGAGCGTACAACTGACACATGGGTTAAGATTGATCCTACATCAGATCCTGCAAGTGAGACATCTTTGAGTAAGACATTTACTGCTCCTGATGTATTGTCTCATGATCTTCGTGTTAAGGCAGCAATCACTGGTGATAACGGATGTGAGAATGTGGTAACTGTTCCATTGAAACTTCTTCCAAAACCTGATTTCACTGCTAAGGCATATGAAGTAGGTGGTGCTACAGCTGCAGAACTAGTAAAGGTGACTGCAACAGGAACAGAATATGTAGTTTGTCCTGGTGCAAGTTATCAGATCGGTGTAGACGGAGTTGCTAACGGTCCTATCACAGTTACTGTAAACAACAAGTCTACAATGTCCTTCTCTGCTACAAATGCTAAAGGAGGTAAGTATTCTACAGTATTGGATAACGGAGCTACAGATTTGGCTTCTGTGACATATAATTTCGTCGCTGAGAATTCAACTACTCACTGTCAGGCTGCTCCAATGTCAATCACTGTTAGAAATGGTGTGACTCCAGTTATCAGTTTGGAGGCTGTGCCAATGGCTAAATGTGAGGCAGGTTCAACTACAGTAAGTGCAGAATTGCAGGTTGGTTTGGTATCTGAAAATACTGAAGGTGCCAAAGCTACTGTGTTGGAGTTGGATGGAACAAAAATAACAAGTCCAACTTTCACTTACACACAGAATGTGGTATTGAACTATGCGGAGAATCCTTATACTGCTATTTATACAGATAACCTAGGATGTAAGTCTGCACAGGTTAAGGCTAAGGCTTTGAAGTATGGTGCTCCTCGCATCGCTGCAACTGTTAAAGAGACAGTTTGTCCAAATGAGAGCAATACAATTACAATCGATGATTATAAAGATGGAGACTCAGAATATGATGTTCGTGCTTATGAGATTGTAGCTGATACTGACCCAGCAACTGGAGTAACTACTCTTGGTGATGAAACAGCACCTACTGGCAAGAAATTTGTTTCAAAGGGTGGTGCTGCATATAAGAATGGCAAGAAACTAGAGATTCAGATTGTTGGAACAACAACTCCAGGCGTTCGTAAGTTCTTAGTGCTTGCTTCTCGTACTATCGACGGTACTACTTGTTACTATACAACTCCTGTTGAGTTTACAGTTAACAAAGTTCCTACATTATCTATTGCAGCTACTGCAGATGGTGCAACATTGGCGTCAGGTGGTAGTGTTTGTCCAAACGCTGAGTTGCAATTTACTTTGAGTAACTCTACATATAATGATGAGGTTACATCATGGACAATTACTTCTGATAAGCGTGATAATTTCATTACTGGTAAGGCTTCTTCAATTGATGGAGGAGATAATACTTCTGAAGCAGTTGTGACAAAGAATGCTTTGTCTTCACCAATGACAGAGACATTGACAATCACTGCTGAGAATGGAGGATGTACAGCAAATGGAACATTCAAATTTACAGTGTTGAAGACACCGACTCTTTCATTGGTCTCAAATGAGACTAAGAATGCAGATGACGACGAGGTGTTGTTCTGTAAAGGCGCTACAACTCCTAAGACATTGAGCGCAAAGCAGACAACATTCAATAAATTTGAATGGTATGTTGATGGAACTAAGTCTACAACATATACTGCAGGTACAATCACAGTAAATGTTCCAACATCGTCTTCTGCTGTTCAATATGTATTGAGAGCAAAAGAAACAAATGGATGTTGGGCAAGTGATACTGCTTATGCTAAGCTAGTTGATATTCCAGAAATCACTTTGACTGCATCACCTAAATCAATTTGCTCAGGTGAGACAATTGAGTTGAAGGCTCAGAAGACAGCTACTTCATATTCTAAGTTTGGCGATGATATGCCATTCTCAGTATACTATGTTGATAATTCAGCAACACCAACTACAAACGTAGGATTCGGAACTATTGCTACAAGCACTGCTACAACTACTGCAAATGTCGCAGTATCTAAGTTGGCTGATGTTACAGCGTCAACTCAGAAAGAGGCTTCTGCATACGCAACAGTTAAGATTGCTAATGGAGAGACTTGTACAGGTACTATCAAGACTGATAGAGTTGATGTTATCGCAACTCCTGCAATCAATGCTGTAGTTAAGACAAATAACGTTGTAGCATACAAAGATGGAAGTTTAAAAAGCTACATGCTTTGTCCTTCGTCAAAGTATACTGTTGAGGTGAATGTTGATCCTGCATTGTTCTCTAATGGTTCTTATTCTACAGGTTCTAAGTTCACTGTGACTGTAGATGGAGAGAAGAAATCATTGACAGGACAGAATACAATTTCATTTGAATTTGTAGATGGAATTACTTCTGCTCTTACTCACAATATTTCAATTGTTCCACTAGATGCAAACGGAGATGAAAAATCTGTATGTCTTGCAGCAGGAACAGTTAAGGTAGATGTATATGCAGTTCCAACAGTTAAGCTTTATGCATCAGGTGAAACTGCAGATGAAAAAACAGATGCTGGAACAAATGATGGCTTGTCAGGAGCATACATCTGTGAGGGTGGAAATAGATGGGCTAACACATATGTTGAGTTGGATACTAAGACAACAAACTCAGTTTCAAAAATTGAGTGGAAGGCTGATAATTATTCAGCACCAACAGGTTCAGGTTTGTCTATTTATATCTCAAAGAATGTAACTAACTTGAAGGTAAGAGTTACAGACGCTCACGGATGTGTAAGCGACTGGTCTGATCCTATTGACTTTGTTCTATGTAAGCCAGCAACTGCTAAGCTTACTGTTCCTGCTGTATGTGAGGATGAGGATTTGAAAGTCACTTTGACCGAGGCTAATCTTACATACAAGAGCGATCTTTTGAATTCTGAGTTTACTCATTACAAGTTGAGTTATAATGGTACAGATTATGAGTACTACGATCCAACTCAGCTTGTAAATAATGAATATGTTGTCACTATCGCTTCACGTGATATTGATCCAGATAAATATTTTGAGGCTACAGCTTGGAATGAGTGTGGCGCTAGAACTGGTTTCATGACTGCTACTTGTGGCAAGGAAATTGCTGCAAATGAGACAGACAAAACAAAGGTTCTTACTAAAGTTAATGAGAAACCTGTTTTGAATGTAATGTTCCAACAGCAAGAATGGAACGAAAGTACATCTCAGTATGAATGGGTTGATATCACAGGTGATGCATTTAATTCGGATGCAAATAGTCTTCCTACAATCTGTCCTGAGACTCAGTTCAGAATTCGTGTTAGAGATGATAATCATTATAATGCAATTTATGATGAGAATGTTGATTTTGTTATCGACGGTGAGTCTAATAGCACAACAGCTAACACATCTTATCGCGAAGATTCATGGGTTGAGCGTACTTACTATGATGGCCTAGTATATAATGCTACAAATCAGGTAGTATCGTTCTCAATTTCAGCAACAAATAACAATGGATGTTCGGTATCAAAGGTTGCTAGAATCAAGGTTAAGGAGCGTCCAAGAGTTACTTTGACTGCAAATTCAACAGCAACTCAGACATTTGTTCCTGCTGAAATGACAGTATATGTTTGTGAAGGTGCTCAGGCAGATATCAAGGCAAACGTACAGGGTAGAAATACAACAGGTTTGACTGGTTTTGCTTACTATGATGGCGCTACAAAGACACTTCAGTCTAACCATCTTGGTATTGATACAGCTCACGTTGGAAAATTATATGGTGGATACTACGCAGAGTATGATGAGTTAGGTGGATGTCCTTCTATACCATCAAACTTGATCTATGTAGAAAACTTCACTAAGCCAACATTCTATGCTAAGACAGATCCAGCAATGGTCTGTGGAGATGAGAGTACTACTGCAATAATCAATACAGTATCATTCGGTAGTGAGACATACGATGCAAATAAGTATACATTCAAATTGTTGAATAAGTATGGTGAGACAGGCGAGAGTGAAGGAGCTACATTCTTGGGCCACTCTGATGGATCTGTTTCTACAGCTATTTCTAATTATTCAGCAAATCAACCATACGGTGTACAGATTGAGTATGGTAAGAAGTGTTACGCTAAGGATGTTGTGTACGTTGATTATACAAATGCACCAGAGATTCAGTATGGTTTGTTCGCAAACAAGACTGTAAGCGGTACAAATCCATGTTTGTCTCGTAACGTCACTTCAACTGATAATACTAAGGGTAAAGAGGATCCTAGTGATCCAAGTAAACACTGGGGTGCTAAATATGCCAATGATATCACAGGAGGTGAGATAATTCGTTGGGCAGATGAAAACTATACTAAGTATACTGGAGTAAACCTATGTGGTACAGAGCGTGCTTGGTTCTACATCCGTAACAGCCATGAATATGATGCTGCTTCAAACGAGATCGCACCAAAATGGGATAGTATCGTAGTGAAGTGTCAGGATGTGGTGATTTCAAAGAAAGTTGAACGTCCTGCAAATAAACCAATACCTGGATTTACTCAGATTTGGTATCGTCGTGATACTTTGTATAATGCAGATGGTTCTTATAAACTAGATGCTAAGGGTAATAAGACTTGGACTGATACTTATTTGCCATATTCAACTACTGGCGAACTTAAGTATATTATTGAAATTTATCCAATCATGGCAGATGGTTCGGTATCTTGTCCTAAGACAGATCAGGTAACTATTCCTGCATATACCGCTCCTACAGGTAAATTTATCGTTCCAACAAGCGTATGTGAAAATTCTCCATTTGAGATTAAGTTTGTAGGTGTCAAATCTAATCCAGGAGATATCTTGTTGTTTGATTACAATGGAAATACAAATATCAAGCTTCCATATCAAGCAAAGACAAATCCTGCTTACACTAGTGGTACTAAATATTTGTACTATGAGCGTGTTGGTGGTATTGCGCACGATGAAAATTTCAAGGACCCTCGTACTGCTGATGAATTGGCTGCAACCGACAATTCTAAGGACATTCCAGTTGGATATACTTATCCAAATGCTTATGATAATGATACTATCCAGCTTTATGCAAGAAGATTTCCGGATGAATCACATACATCAATTTGGGTTGATAATTCAATATCTGCCAATGCAGATGGAAATCAGTTCAGATTGAATAGAGATGAGGGTGTCCTTTCTATGGCTGCTGACGGTACATATGGACAGTGGTCTGTATGGGTACGTGTTGAAAACCAGTATGGATGTGCTGCTACAGTTAGTAAGACAATCAACTGTTACACAATGAGTGGTGTGACAGCTAAGGCAGAATTAGCATGTGAGGGCGAAAAAGTCAACATCTATGGAAACGACGGTACTTCTAACCTAGGAAGAGGATACTCATTCTCATTCTATGAGTTGAATCTGGAATGTGGTAAGCCTGGTGTTACTTGTACAGCATCAGATACTTTGAGTCGTTTGGTTAATACAACAAACTCTGTTAAACTAGCCGACAATACAAGTTATCGTAAGTTTACTACAACTCCTCTAAATGCTTACAATGGATCCGTTTCTCGTTGGGTAGATATAGTTGCTACAAGAGACTATAGCTCAGATGTTGACGGAGTTCCTGTAACTTACACATGTAAGTCTAATGTTGTTCGTGTGCCAGTTAAGCCAAAGGCTAAGCCAGAGCTTGAAATCACGTTCTACTCTGACAATGCACATAATATTCCAGTAACGGCTGTTTGTCCAGGTTCTACTGTATATATGGCTGTAACTACAAAAAATGCTGACGAGTTTACAGGAGACACATTGAATCATACTCAGGTTGTAACTTGTGATGATTTGACATATTCTAAATCAGAAGTATCTAATGTTGGAACTGCTAAAACACAGTATTATCAGATCACATTGCCAAATGATTTGGATGTAAATGTATTGAGATTCAATATCTCAAGTACTCCATATGCAGGATGTGGTGTAGATGAAGAGACTAGTTTGACAGTCTACTCTCGTCCAGTTGCTAAAATCACTAACTATGGTTCAGAAGGTAAGTTTGATAGTCAGACAAACGTTTTGACATTGTGTGACGGTGGACATGGTGAATTGATCGGTGTTCCTTCAGGTGCAGGTACTAATCCTTCTTGGAAATGGTATGATTATTCAACTAACCAGGAGGTTACTACAGTTGAGACAAACAACGAAAAATTCGGTGTTGGTAAGTTGAGCGATGACTCAAAGCTTAATGGTTCATATTATGCAAGAGTTACTAATACAGACAATGGATGTGTTTCATATCCAAGTAATGCGATCACAATTTCTCTACGTCAGAAGCCTGTGATCACATTGTCTCAGTCGTCTATTTATGTTTGTCCTAACGGATCTGCAGAGATTAGCGTCGACAATACATATCCTTTAGGCAGACAGTATTACAATCTTGAGGCTGTCACACCATCTGCTACAGCAGGCGAGTATGATAAAATGGCGAACGGAACTATCTCTGACGCTACAGATTATACATATAAGTTGGCTTCAATTACATTCCCAACAACTGGTACTGACAAAGGAAAGAAAAATGTTTATGTTCGTGCAATCGACAAGGAGTTGGATGGATGTAGTAGTGTAGAGAAAGTCACATTCAAGGCTGCTTCAGCTCCTGAGTTGGAGATTTCAGCATTGAAGAGTGATAAGACAGCTTACGGAACAAGCGGTCTTCCATGTCAAGGCGATCAGTTCTATGTTAAGGTTTATAACTCATCCGCTGATGCAAATGCAAATCTTGTAATCACTTTGAAGAATGGTGATGAGGTTATTGCAATGACCGAAGAAACTGGTGGATACTATATCTCAAATAAAACATTCACAGCTGATCAGGTATATAAGTTCAAGGCTGTAGCTGAGAACAGATATGATGATGGTACAGTATGTACATCTCCAGAGGTAGTCTTGACATTATCTTATAGCAAGCTTCCAACATTCACATTGACTGCTAATACTGCTTGTGAGTCTACTATATCTGGTAGAACTTATACAGGAAGTATGGGTGGTACATATGGCTATAGCAATGGCGAGTGCTTGTTTACTGTTAATAATCTAGCTAACGTTTCTGGAAAGACAGCAGGTACTAATATCGATTATGTTTGGACAATTCAGGGTGAACAAGTGCCTATCAATTCATCTACAAACAAAAACACTTATTCAAGACCATTCGTTACTGGCGAGACTCAGATTATAGGTAGTGTTGTAGTTGAAGATCGAGGAACAGGATGTAAGAGTGATGCTGTTGAGAGCACAATCACATTGAAGAAACGTCCACGTCATAGCTTGACTGCTGATGATCAGTGTATTGGAGACAAACAGGTCAAGATTACAAATACAATGGATCCAAACTGTGGATTCACAACTAGTGACGTTGAATTCTATTACAGATTGTATAAAGCAAATACTGATAAGAAGACAACAACTGGTGGTGTTACTTCATATACAGACACAACTACTTACTTGCGTAAGAATGGTTTGTATGGATGGTTGGAGCAGGGTGTTGGTAAATCAACTTACAATTCTCCTAAAAATGATATCTATAAGATAACAGAAGCTGGTTGGTATAAGGGTAAAAATGAGCACATTTTCGCTACAAGCGTTGATCAGGCTATGTGGGCTTGTTCTCGAATCAGATCATTGAAGTCTGATAATCTATGTGAGAGCGAGGTTGAATGTGTATTGATTGAACCTAGTGAAAAACCAGAATTCTCTATTGCTGTATCAGGTAATGGAAGCAACACAACAATTGCTTCTTCTGAGAATTCAGGAGAGTTGTCAATATGTCCTAACAACACAGCATCGTTGAAGGTTACAATCTCTAAGTTTGGAGATAAGTGCTCTTCAGTAAATATTAATGTTCGTGATTCGAAGACAGGTGCTATTGTAAAGACAGGTCAGGTACTTGCAGCTTCTGGAGCAAGCAAGGATTTGGATGTTAATCTTGGATCTATCTCAGCATCTTCAAATTATGAAGTAGAAGTTATTTCTGATTGTGGATGTGGTGCATCTAAGAAGGTTAGCATCGTTACTCTTCCTGCACCTTCGGTTTCTCTAACTGCAGAAGGAAGCAATGTAGAGAATGGATATGTATACGTATGTCCTGGTGGAGAAGCTGACTTGAAGGCAATTGTAAATGTTGCTACAGGTACAACAATCTCTACATACAACTGGTACAAGAATTCAGTTCAGTATAGCGGAATTAACAAACTAACAAATCCTGCAACTACATTAACTGATGCAAATACAGCACGTGATGCTAGTAAGAAGCAAACTGTTGGTTCATACAAGGTACAGGTTGTTGACAATAACGGTTGTGAGTCAATTCTTTCAAATGAGATTATAATCGAGGAGGTAGACCTTCCTACAGTTACTGCAACAGCTCCAGAGATCGTTTGTGAGAATTCTTCATTTGAGGTAAGCGTTAACGCTCCTGAGAATGGAATCACATATGTATTGTATGATGTTGATGCTTCAAGTAGTGAGGCATCATCTCCAAGAGCTACACTTAAAAAGACAGAGACTCTTGCGGATGCGAAGTTCGCAATTCCGTCTTCTTATTTCAAGAACAACGGAACTGGTAAGTTCAATTTGTATGCGATGAATTCACGTGGATGTATGTCTGCGGCTCATCCGGTAGTTGTTGAAAAGGCAGAGAAACCTGCTATCCTTGTAGAGGCTACATTGGTAAAATCAGGAGTTACTGCTAATTATAAAACGACTGGTGACTTGAAGGTTTGTCCTAACTCTACAATCCAATTCAAGTTTACAAATAGTGGAGTTCAGGATTACTCTTACACAGTTGTTTCTTCAAATGCTGATGTTCAGCCATACGGAGCAACTTCTGCTCCATATGCAGATTTGATTGATAAGAGCACTACATTCACATTCACATTCGATTCAGACGAGTTGTCTGGCGAGGGATGTTCAAATGTTGTCAAGTATGATGTTAAGATTGCTAAGCCACAGACATTCTCAATTAGTGACAATCGTCAGATTCGTTATGATGGTAAGCCAATCTTCTGTACTGGAAGCTCAGAAGAAATTACACTTACTGCAAATGCAGGAATTAAGGTAGATTGGGCTTCAGGAGGTTTGTCAACTGGAACTGGTGTTGATTTTAATTCAAATGACACTTACAGCACAACGACTCCTGCATACATCAAGTTTATTCCTTCTGGAACTAAGCAGACTACTTATAAATTCCAGGGTGCGGATGCAATTGGATGTGAGCTTGAGGCTTCATATGACGTATTGTTCGCTAATGAAGTTAAGATTAACCCAGTTGATGTTACTCTAACTGATAATACTGCAGTTCCAAGCCATAACGTTTGTAACGAGACAACTGTATTGTTGACTGCTTCTGGTATGATTGAGAATGCTAGAGACGGTGAAATTATCAGAAAGTATTCATGGTTCGAACAATCTACTTCTCCAGAAGCTGATGATGTGGCTACGCTTACTGGTGCTACTATTGCGAGAGAAATGATTATTTCGAATACATCTCTAAACAAGGAGACAAAGACATATTGGGTACGTGCTGAGTCTAACTTTGGATGTCAGTCTACAGCAGAACAGGTTGATATCGTAATTGATAGAATGCCAACAATCTCTTACGAGAATGTTACAGACCCTTGTCTTGATGAGCCTTTTGAAATCAGACCAAATATCGGATCTGCTTCAAATTCTCAGCAGTTCACAATCACAAATATGACAACAGGAGAGGTGGTAGAAGGATTCTCTGCTCCATTCGTACCTGAAAAAGCCGGAGTGTCATACAACTTTAAGGTTGAGACACAGAGCGGTGCATGTCATGTTACTGATTACACATCAGTCAAGGCTAAGGCATTGCCTGTAATCAAATTGTTTGATGCTGAGACTGGTTTGAGCTACATGAACGCATGCCACGATGTTGATGGTAAAATTTCTAAGCATTATTTGAAATTCACTGTAAGCGAAGATAAGAATGAGGGCAAACTTGGTACTGTAACTAATATTGATGGTGCTGAATTGGCTTCTTCAACAAACGAGTTTACATTAGGTTCAGGCACGACTTACGATGGAAATGAGACAGATGCTTATTATGCAAGCTATAGCAGACCTGTACCGGAGAAATCTGTAATTACTGTTGAAATCCAAGGATCTAACGGATGTAAAACTAGTGCAGAATTCCCTGTAAATGTTGATCCACAGCTTAATAAGCCACAGGTTACTGTTTACCGTAATGGTGAGGAAAACTCTTCAAAGTCATTCTGTGACGGAGATAAGGTTACAATCGTTGCAAAAGGAAACAATGCAAACGACCAGACTGTAGCATTCAAGTCTACAGGATACTCTAAGGATGAGATCATTGAATTTGATCCTCAGACAGGAACTGCCGTTATTGAGTTTACTGCCGATGGAACTGTTGCTTCTGCAGATCAGAAAGTAAATGTATCTACTACAACTTCTGCAGATTGTAAATCTCCTACTGAGACTGTTAATCTAACAGTTGATGGAGCTATGAAACTTCAGGTTAATGTTGAGGAGGATTCTTACACAGAGGATGTTGATGCAGGAGATACTTATAAATCTTGTCTTCAAAGAACAGCTTCTTTGAAACCATTGTTGAATGGTGCTGCCGTTAATCCATCTGATTATGTGATTGAATGGTTTACTTCTGATAAGACAACTCCTGTTGATCCTACTAAGGTTGATGAAAATGGTGTGTTTACTGTTTCTGCTGACCCTGTATATAATAAGACATATTGGGTGAAGGTAAGTGGTAAGACTGGTAATGAATGCTCAAAGATGGCAAACATTACTGTCGCACCAAACAATGTGCCTAGAATCACAATCACTGCAACTAACCCTAATACAGGTAAGACAGTTACAAGTACATCTGCTGAGACAGATGAGATTGTATTCTGTCAGGGTGACGCTACAAATATGACATTGTCTGCTAGTGTGCCAGATGGTGCGACTTATGAATGGAACACAGGTGGAAGTTCAGATTTGACTAGTGCTCCTACTACTGATCAGACTGATAAGTTGACAGTGACATATCCTGTTGATGGTGGTAGAACTTGTACTTATACTCGTGAGTTCAAGACAGTAGTAAAGGATAAACCTACTATCTCTACTGCTACTCCTAATTTCATAACAGGTGTCGCTGCTGATGGTTCTATTATTACTAATCCAAGCATGTGTATTGGAGAGAAGGTTGTGTTGAATCCTACGTTCTCTGATGGTGTAGTTTCTTATACATGGACACATAGTGGTGTTACTGTAGGAACTTCTCCAACACTTGAGATTAATATCACATCTGGTAATGATTATGATTGGAATCTAAAGGTTACAACTGCGGATGGATGTAGCAAGGAAATTGGTGATGTGTTCTCTCCAGCTTCAGGAGCTAATTTTGAATTGCCAGATGTATATGCTTGTGTCGGATCTTCAGCGGAAATTGCTCCGTCTGTAGGACCTGGTGAGAATATCAAATTCAGTTACTATGATGAAACTGGAACAAATTTCTTGGCTGATGGTGACGATAATGGAAATTATACTATT
Organism: Paludibacteraceae bacterium; assembly: GCA_045641065.1. Classification (GTDB taxonomy): domain Bacteria; phylum Bacteroidota; class Bacteroidia; order Bacteroidales; family Paludibacteraceae; genus UBA1723. The sequence continues at coordinate 36,127 of JAZUGF010000007.1, forward strand.
CCACAGTTGAACAAGACAACTCGTTACATAGTTAAAGCTCAAAAGGGTGAGTGTTCTTCAACAAAGAAAGTAACTGCTTACACTTTGTCTTATCCTGCACTTGATGTTAATGAGAACGTTACTGTATGTGCTGGTAGCAATGCTACATTGTCAATCCAGAATCCTGGAACAACAGGATCTACTACAGGTCTATACTACTATTGGGATGTGGATATCGTGCCAGATCGAGCAACAACTGATCCAGCAAGAACTTCTGAACCAACATCTGTTTCAAAATTGGTTGGTACTACTACTCAATATGTGACTGTACACGCCGTTAAGGATTATGGTGATTCTTATGGAAATACAGAGTGTGTGACAACAAAACGAATCACTATCACTCCAAAGGAAACTCCAGTATTTACTATCACTCCAAGTGCAAGTAAGTTGTGTCCTGATGGTAAGATGTCATTCACAATCAATGATGCTACTGCTTCTAATAATTACGCATGGAAGGCTTATGAATATGATGATGATAATTCAACTCGCGGAGCCGAAATCTCAGGATTCAGACAGACATTGACTGCTGACAAGGCTTACAATGTGACTGGTCTATCAACAACAACTGGTTACGTTCAAATCGTTGCTGAGGGTGCTTCTGAGAATGGTTGTCGTGTGACTTCAACAGTTGAATTGGAACAGACGACTCAACAGCCTCTTGCTCTTGCTAATGTAGGAACAAATCCTGCTTCAGATCCAATTAATGTCTGTGGTAATACTACTACTGCCCTTGCATTTACTTCTGGTTATAACAACTATGAGTTCAATGGAGAGGCAATGACAAGTAATGTATATGAATTCAATGAGTCAGTAAATACAAATACTTCTCGTACATACAAGGTTACTGCGAAGGATGCGTATGGATGTCCTACTACAACAGCCACTGTAAACATCAACATTTACGTTGCTCCTCAGGTATCTGCTCCTGAGAAGGTATCTGTTTGTGAGAATGCTTTGGCTAATGTACAGGTAAGTTCAGATCGTGAGATGAATTGGTACTATGCAGATGCTAAACATGCGGATAATTGGGGTTACAACTCAACTAATTCTGGAGATCCGTTTGCTTCTAACCAAAAGGTCGCTAATTTGACTAATATTGACCCTGCTAATGCTGGTTCTTCTATCATGGTCAAGGCTGAGTATCCTAATCTTCCTGGTGTATGTTCTACAGTTAAGAATATCGCTATTAACAAAGTCAAGGTTCCTACTCTTGATCTTGGAAGCGAGACAAGTGTCTGCCCTGGCGAACCATTTAATTTGACTACTAAGTCGGAGGGTGGAGTCGCAGGTGCTGATATCTATGTTAAGAATTGGTATACTGTATCTGCCGACGGTGCTACTGATTTTGTAGCAACTTCACCAACTAATAAGGTGTTGGAAAATGCAGGTGATTCTAAGTGGTATGCAGTTACTGCTTATTCTAATGACTTGTCTTCATGTAGCAATACATTCTATGTCAAGTATACTGCTGTAAATGTACCTACATTTGCTGATAAGTCTGGAGATAGATTCCAGAAGACATTCTGTTCTGGTGGTGAAGGTATTACACTTCAGCTTGATGAGAACATTGCTGTCAACTGGAATGATGTACGCTGGTATTCAGGTGTCAATGAGAACGGAGATTTGATAACAATTGATGGTGTTCCTGCTTCAGGAAGCTACATCAACGTCGCTCCAGAGGCAACTTCAAATTATTATGTTGAGGGTGCTGGTGCTAAGGGATGTAAGATTTCTGCAGTGTTTACAGTTAGTGTAAAGCAGGCTCCAAACTATGTTCTTTCAAGCTCTGCTTTGAATGGTAAGGTTTGTAGTGGTTCTAATTTGGTTGTAAATACAGTAAATTTGAACCCTTCAATCAAGGCTACAAGCTTCACTTGGAATCAGGGTACGCAGGTTCATGATTTGACAAATGACAAAACACAAACTACAATTGGTAATTTCAATGAGGGTACAGCCAATAAGACAATCACGTTGGATATCGTTGCTGATGGATGTACTCAAACATTGTCAGAGACTTACGATGTTGTAAGTTCTCCTACATTCACAGTTGAGAGCCCAACTGAGGTTTGTGCTAATGGTAAGGTAGTGGTTAAAGCAAATGTTAATGGTGCTACGGATCCTACTGATTACACTTATGCTTGGTCTACTGATGCTGCAATGGCAACTGGAGTCAAGTATGGTCAGAGTTACACATTCGATAATGTTACAGGAGACGCAAGTAATCATTTTGATTTCTATGCTTCAGTAAAGGATAAGACTTACGGATGTACAAGTGAGATTGAAAATGTCACTGTTGACGTAGTGACTGTTCCGACTCCGGTTATCGATTATGTAGATAAGGTTTGTGAAGGTCAGTCTACTGAAATCAAGGCTACTACACCATCTGCTGTAGATCCTGGAGACATCTATACATTCTGGATTAGAAAGCCAGAGTCGTCTGAGTACAATGAGGAATCTAGCATGTCTCATGTGACTGGTCCAATCATGACAGCTAAACGCTACTACTACTACGGTCAGTTGCAACATGGTAGTGCAATCTGTAAGTCTTCAGCTTCTAACATAACAATCACAACTGAGGCTAAACCTAATATTCAGGTTCAGGAGACAGGTAATCCTTGTTATGGTCAGAGCATTACATTGAAGGCTTCGGCTTATGGAGTTAGCCCTAATGACATCACTTGGACGTCTCAGGGAACTTCTGGTGACACTTACACATTCCAGGCTACAGGATCATCTGCTAATAGCGAGATTGTAAAGGTTGAAGAGTACACTCAGTCTGTAACTGCAGACAAGACGTATACATACAACCATTTTATCGCTGGTACATCATCATCAAAGACTGGTTCATGTAGTTCTACAACGAACTATACATATAAGGTTTACCCTAAGCCTCAGATCAATGTTGTTGAGGATAAGAGCAAATCTTCTCACTGTCCAGAGGGTGCAGGAATCTATTTTGATGCTGAAAAGATTACTGATAATCTAACAAGTATCACATGGAGTGCAGCAGCTGGCAGCAAGAGTTCGGTAACTCCATTGAGTCTTCCTGGAGATACAATTAATTCTCAGCATGTGTTTGTGACTGTTCCTAAGGAAGGTGATATGGAAACTAAGGTCGTTGATGGTGTGGTGAAGAAGGTATTGGATACTAAGATTTATTACACAGTCTCTAATGATCGTTGTTCTAGCACAGGTGAGGTTGTCGTTACATACGATACAACTCCTGGATTTAAATTGCTTGAAATTGATCCTATCTCTTCTACTTATGCTCACAACAAGTATGGAGAAAAGGGTGGCGTAATGCAGTTCTGTGATGGACTTTCTGTTACTCTTGAAGCTCAGCCAGATGGTGCTGATGGAAGCAAGTTCACATGGCGTGGCGGAGCAAAACGTGATGGAAAAGAGGGTAACGATGGAAACGTTCGTATATACAAACAGCCAGGAACTTACGAGGTCTCTGTAAAGAACGACAATGGATGTAAGTCTTCTATGCTATTTACATTGAGAACTGAGACAACTCCTTCTCTAAGTGCAAATGTTGGAGGTAAGGGCGTAAATGATAATGGCACTTACTGTTATACTCCGGACAACTATGATTTGGTTATAAATATTTCTACTAAGGATGACGCTTATTGTTATATTAGTATGACCGAACCTGAAATTCCGGAGTTCAAGGATGAGAATAAGAAGGAAAATAAGATTGCTGAGAACGCAAGTTCTGGTCGTGAAACTGATCCTCAAAAAGTTGAAGGATGGACTAAGGGTGCTAACGGAAATATATACAACCCTCAGTACAGTGCATGGGTATATACTTATGCAATCTCTACTTCTGATTTGAAGTGTAAGAAAGATTCAATGATTTGGGTTGAGGTTCATAAAGCTCCAAATGTAGCTATTACTGGTGACAAGGTTGCTTGTTTAGGAAATGATCTTCATTTGAAAGCAGATTACAGTTCTCCTGATGATGTAGAAGCAACTAATTATACATGGATTGGTGAGTCAATCACAGGATCGGAAGGACAGGAAATTGTTGTTAATGGTATGAGTCAGGGTCCTCACGCTGTTACAGTTACTGTAACTGATGAGAATCTTTGTCAGGCAACAGCAACAGATACAGTTAATATTTTGGAGGAGCCAATTATAGGATTGTCTGTAGATGGTGCGCGTCCTAAATCGAATTTGCCTACGTTGGAGTTCTGTTCTGGTGATGCAAAACGTGTTGAACCATCATGTTTGAACTGTGAGGGTCAATATTCATTGAGTGACTGGTTATGGGTAAGAACGGTTGATGGAGAGGTAGAGCCTATTAAGGATCCTGATACTGAAGAATACGTACAGATTATCAATGTATCTAAGCGAGGCAGTTACAAAGTGTCAGCTTATGTAGTCAATGGTGACGGAGTTCCGCTTTGTGAGGCTTCAACTAAGGACTTCATTGCTGTACCTATTGAGAAGCCAATTATCAATGTGTCTGGAAACAAGACTATTTGTGCTAACGATATGATTCATTTGGAGGCTGCAAATGTAATTGATTACACTTATACATGGAGTGGTGGTATCTGCGAAGGTGTTGTGGATCGCGTATTCGAATGTGAGGCATCCACAACAGAGACTACTAAGATCAATGTACAGGTTAAGGATGAGAAGACAGGATGTACAAATTCAACATCATTTGATGTCAAGACTATTCCTGCTCCTAATCCAAATGTGACTCCAGTCGAGACTGTCTGCCAGGACGGATTTGGCGAGTTTGAGATTAAAGACTACTTTAATGCCGACAACACAACTAAGTATACTAATGTCAAGTGGACTGTTTACGAGGATTATGAAGGTGCTCGTACTCCATTGAGCCAGACTGCAGAAGGATCACCTAAATTCAATCTTCATATGACAGACAAGCCATTGACTGTGGTCTTGGATTTGAAGTCAAGTGATATGTTGTATCCTTGTGCGGCACATAAGGTATATCCTGTAAATGTACAGAAACATCAGAATCTAGCTTATTCAGGTGATCCTGTTGCTTGTGCTGGTACTAAAGTCACTTTGAAGGTCACTGCCACAAAGGATGTGAATGGTGTGATTACACCATTGTTGACTCCTAGTGCAAATACCGCTAATGGAAACAAACCTTTTACTTGGACATTGCCTAATGGTAAGGTTGATAAGACTTCTAACAACCAATATTTGTTCAAACCTGAGTCTTCAGGCACATATATTGTTGATGTTGAGAGTGGTGTATGTACAGACCGTATTCAGTTCGACCTTGAAGTCAAGAATGCGCCAGAGGCATATCCTTCATTCGATGCGGCTGTATGTGCAGGAGGAACTACAATCTTGGATGTTACTCCTGTCAACGAAGGTGGCCCTATGACTTACGAATGGAGTGGTGTGGATTTGTTGAGCACTCATCCTAGTTATCCTGCTAAGAAGGTGACAACAACAACTCCTTATTTGGAGGTTGCACCTAAGGAGCAGAAGAACGTTTACAACGTTATGATAACAAGTAACACTACTAAGTGTTCAAGTGCATATGAGATGATTGTCAATGTGAACGAAGCTCCATTAGTCTTTATTGATGCTACAAAGGGTGAACTAGAACCATGTAAAAAGTCATACGGAGAGGTCGTTGCCGGAGGAGCATCTACTTATAAGTGGTACGAGGTTAATGCAGACAACACTGAGAAATTCCTTGGTTATGGAGATTCAAAGAAGGTGTATGTTGAGAATGATCCTATCACTGTAAGAGTTTATGGTTATGATGCTGTTGGTTGTGAAGGAAAGGACAAGATAGTTAAGACTTTGACACCGACTCCAGATCCTGAATTTACCGTTAAGGGACCAAGTGGAGAGATCTGTGCTGGTGCTAGCATCACTTTGTTTGCAGAGTCTAAGGATCCTAGTAAGGTATATCAGTATACTTGGTATGATCCAATCTTAGACCAAACTAAGTCAGGACCACAATATAAAGGTTCTCCGATGAATAGTACACAGTTTGACGTTACTGGTACGTTTGTGACTAAGCAGGGAACAAAATGTTCTTCTCACGTTGCATTTACTCAGAATGTAAGCGAATTGCCTCAGTTAACAATTACACCTGATAGCGTTGATGTATGTGACGGAGTCGAATACGAGTTTACTGCTACTGGTGCTACATCGTATATATGGCAACATGATGCAAATAGAACTAATGATAAGGAGACATTTACGTTCAAATATAGTTCAGGTGCTGTCGCTCCGGTAGTTGTCGTTGGTAAAAAGGGTGCTTGTACATCTTCTCCTAAGACAATATATGTATATGTACATCCTTCACCAGACTTGATAATTGAAGGAACACCAGAAGTCTGTGGAAACAATCAGGCTAAGATTACCGCAAAATCGTCAGCAGATGGAGCTTCATATTTCTGGTCTACAGAGAAGTTGACATCACAGACAATCGAACCGGTTGTTCAGCCTGCTAACCAGACATTCCCTTGTACTGTGACAGATGCTTATGGTTGTTATACAACTAAGGAGTTTACTGTTGATGTGGTTCCTGCTCCTACTTTGTACTTGACAGCTAACTACTTCGACTCACCTTTGACAGGAAAATCAATTGATCCTGATAATCAGGGTAAGTATTGGGTTAACTTCTGTGACGGAGACTCTCTAGATCTTACTATAAGAGGTGCATCAAAATCAGTTGATTGGGTAATGCCGGTTAAAGACACTTTGTGTTGGGATGAAACATATCATATTAGACCTAAGGGTGATATGGAGTTCGCTGCGACTGGACATTTGAATGGATGTCATTCAACAATTAATATCGGTCTTAGGATGAACCAGAAGCCTACATTGTTCTTGTTGTCAGACACAATCGTTTGTCGTGGAGAGTCTCAGGATGTTGTGGTTTCTGGTAGTGGATACGGTAAGAAGTTGTACAACTGGTCTATGAAGGAGCACAACAATAGTGGATATGTAGAGGGTGCAGATACATTGAAAAATGTAATTGCTGAGCGTCCTATCACTGATACGTTGAATAATATTTATACTGTCAGTGTTAAGATTGATGAAACTGGATGTACAAATACAAAGAGCTTCCATTATGGATATGTTAAGAGTCCTGAGTTCTCAGTCGACGGTGAGCGTGCGGCTTGTGTCGGAAACTCATTGATGTTGAAGGCTATACCTGATAATCCAAACGACAAGTACAGCTATACTTGGACAAGCGAGGATAATTTGGTCAACAAGACTGGAGATTCAATAGCCTATACATTCCGTACTGAAGGAGAACAGCCTAAGATTAAGGTTTCTGCTTACGATGGTGGTTGCCGCGTCTATGAGGATGTCGTTTTGACAGGATGGGCTGCTCCAGGTTTGAAGGCATTTACAACTCAAGGTACATTTGAGAATGGTCAGGTCACAATTTGTGAGAACACTCCATTCAACTTGAGTATTGCTGATACATCAACTTCTACAATCAACAGCTGGTGGGTTAAGGGTAATGAGATAGTAGGTAACACTAGTGCATTACATCTTGTTGCCAAGGAATCTGAGACATATCTAGGATATGCTAGAAACAGAAACGGATGTGAGTCAGTTATCCCAGTTCCAGTAGTTGTAGAGTTCGCACCAATCGCAACTAATGTGTTTGGTGGTGATACTATCGAAATCTGTAGCATGGATACAGCTAAGTTCTCTCTATCTCCTGTTGATGGAGTGACTTACTCATGGGATGATGATGATCGTACTACAGGAAATGTATTGGAGGTAGCTCCTTCTATTACTAGAAAGTATCTTGTAAATGTTAAGGGTGCTAACGGATGTGAGCGTGGTCAGTACTTCACTGCTTTGGTTAACGCTCTTCCTTCAGTTCAGTTCGCAACTGTCGGTGGTGTCAAGGGTGATAATCTTGCCGCATGTTACGGAAGTGAATACAAGTTGGTTGTCTCTCCACGAATTGATGGTGATTATAGCTACTTGTGGGATACTAAGTCTGGCCTAGACACATTGTACTTGAGAGCAAATAGCATGGCTACTGAGAAGCACGTTGTCAATATCACTGATAAGGCAACAGGATGTAAGGCTAAGGATTCAATTGAAATCCGTACTCAGGAACTTCCTACTATTACTAGTACAGGTGTGACTGATGTATGTCGTGGTGATCACTTGATTCTAAATGCTGGTGGTGCTGCAACTTACTTCTGGATGCGTGGTACTGATACATTGGCTAAGTCGGCTATATTGCGTGTTGATAATCTTACTTCTCCTGGTACATACACTGCTTATGGTGATGACAGAGGATGTATTGGTAAGAAGGAGGTTGACGTTACTGTTCGCTCTACTCCAAATATCTATTTGAATGCAGCTTCTTCTGGTGTTGTTGAAAACAATACTGTAAGCTTGTGTGATGGAGCTTCTGTTCTTGAACTTCAGGTTGCTTCAAGATTTGAGGGTGGTGATCCAGATGCTAGTGACCTACAGTACACATGGTCTAATCTAATGCCTACTGATAATGCTACTGATCAGAACTTGACAATCAACTCTGTTCAGACTAAGGATTATATGGTAAAGGTTGCTAGAACAGATAATCCTAACGCTTGTCCTGGTAGTGAGATTATCTCAGTACGCGTAATGAACAAGCCAAGAATCTATGTCAAGGGTAATCGCAACGTCTGCTTCAATGATTACACTGAGTTGGTTCCTTATGGAGACACAGACGACTCATTCGACAACTATGAGTGGAGAGACACTCGTAGCTCATTGGGCAAGCAGGATACTTTGAAGACTCTTGTCACTGAGGATATGACTTATACTGTAATCGGTACTAACACTAAGACAGGATGTCAGAGTGAAATCTCTTATCCTATTACTAAGGTGGATGCTCCAACTGTGACTCTTGATATTCGTGGTCAGGATAACAACTATGTATGTGCAGGCAACCAGTTCGTCGTTCAGGCTCACGGTGCTTACTCATATCTATGGAAGCAGGGTAAGGAAATATTGGGTACTGAGGATGCTTATGGTGATATCGCTAAGACACAGACAACTTACTTCGTTGAGGGTTCTGATGTCAACGGATGTAAGGGTAATGCATCTATCACTGTAGATGTACGTCCAACTCCAGTTATCTGGACTGACGGTAATAAGCCAATCTGTTTGGGTGATAAACTTGAACTTGAGGCTAAGGGAGCTGATAATTACAAGTGGTCAACTGGTAATGTTTCTGGTGCAAACAACGAGTACATGACAGCTGAGCCTAAGTATAGCACTAGCGTTACTTTGACAGGTTATGATTTGTATGGATGTGCAACATCAATGCCAGTCGAGATCACAGTACGTGATACTCCGAATGTGATTATCCGACCTGAGAAAGAGAATGAATACAACGATGGTATTTGTGAAGGCAAGCCAGTTTCTCTAATCGCTGAGGGTGCTGATACTTATCAGTGGACTAAGGGAACTCAGAGTTTGAGCAACGTTGTTAACCAGGTTGTTACTGAGGATCAGACATTGTTCGAGGTTGAGGGTACAGACAAGCTAGGATGTAAGTCTACTGCTCGTTACATTGTTAAGATGAATCCTAGACCAGAGCTTACAATCACTGGTGACACAATCATCTGTGAGGGTGACAAGGTTTCTCTAAATGTTGCTGGTGTAGGTGCCAAGACATTCGCTTGGGGTGATGGTTCAATTGTCGGTAACAAGTTGATCGACAAACCAAAGCATGATACTATTTATGTGGTTTCTGGTACTTCAATGTACGGATGTACTCAGAACAAGACAATTCCTGTAATTGTCAACCCACTTCCAAGTATCAGTATCTATGGTGAGACTGAGATTTGTCAGGGTGATACAACACAGCTTTATGCTCTAGGTGCTAAGAGCTACGTTTGGAGCTCAGGCAACAGACAGGACACTATCACAGTTAAGCCAACTAAGGATGCTGTTTACCAGGTAACTGGTACAGACGAGAAGGGATGTACTGCTACTGAGACAATCAGTATTCATGTAAATGAGATGCCAAACTTGTATATACAGTCATCAGCTGGTATCATTTGTGAGGGAGATTCTGTTAAGTTGACAGCTAAGGTTACTAATGGTGACTTCGACAACTATTACTGGAGTTCTAAGAATGGTATCATGGGTAATACTTATGGTTCTTCAATCACAGCATATCTAGAAAAGACTGATACATTCTATGTGACTGCTAAGAATGATGTCTGCTCTAATGTTGCTATGACAACTGTTGCTACTTATCCAAAGCCAACTTTGAGCTACATTGGTGAGTCTGTTGTATGTCAGGGTGATCGCTTGCAGTTGATTGGTCAGGGTGCTGCTACTTATGAGTGGATCTTGCCAGATGAGTCTAAGGTTTCAAGCTCAATCCTATCATTCGTTCCTACAGAGCCAACAGTGATGCCAATCAAGTTGGTGGGTGTTGCTAACTCATGTAAGGCTGAAGAGACATACAACATTGAGGTTAAACCTTCTCCTGTTATGTCTATCGCTATTACAGGTGGTGAGGGAGCTTCTGCTACTGATGGATATGTATGTAGAGGTAGTGATTATTCAGTTATTGCTTCTGGTGCTGATACTTATGTATGGAGTACTGGTGATACTGATGATGAGATCAGAGGTACTAACCTTGTGACTCCTATGAACTACACAGTTACTGGTACTAATGTATACAACTGTTCTACTAAGGTGGCTGTTACAGTTCCATTGATGACATTGCCAAAGGTTAAGATCATCGCAAACAAGTCTGCTGTATGTCCTAACCAGGGTGATTCAATCCACTTTGAGGCAACAGGAGCTGAGACATATACTTGGTCTTCTTATCCTCCTATCGCTGATATCGACAACGATCCAATCCGTTCAGTGATCGATGCTGGTGTTTCTGATAGTGGTTGGGTATATCTAGCCGGTGTTGATGAGAACATGTGTGTTGGATACGACTCAATTAAGATTAAGTCTCACGATCTTGACAACATCAAGTATGTGGTAAATCCTCAGTTGGTTGACGAGAACTACAAGACAGTAAGCTTGTCTGGACGTACTCCTTCAAGTGAGCTTTATCCAGTAGAGTGGTCTTGGAGTCTTCAGGATGGTACTGAATTGACAGGTAAGGCTGTTAAGCATACATTTGATGTGTTGGAGGATTCAATCTTAGTTACAGCTCGTGCTAAGGATTGGAATGGATGTGTATACGAGGGTTCAAGCTACATCTACAAGTGGAAGAGCTTGTGGGCTCCTAGCAAGTTTACTCCTGATACCAACGGTTTGAATGATAAGTTCCAGTTCGAGGGTGGTGATTGGATCACTGATTTCAACTTCATCATCTACAACCGTCTAGGAGAGGTAGTATTTGAGGGCCATAGCTTGCGTGATGCTTGGGATGGTACATTCAAGGGTAAACCTTGTGCTCCTGGAGTATACGGATGGAATTGCTCGTACAAGTCTACTGTAGGCTCATACACTAAGAGCGGTGAGGAAAAAGGTAAGATTACACTAATTAGATAATGGAGGTTTTTGCAATGAGAAAATTAAGTGTTTTAATGTTGATGGCATCATTTGCCACTACAGTTTTTGCTGATGATCCAGCTCAGGATATGGATTACACATTGAGTGGGCATGCAACTTCTCCATTCTCATTAAACCCATGCTATGTAGGCGAATCAAACGCCTACAGAGCAGGCTTTAACTACCGTAATCAATGGCCGAAACTAGAGAATGAGTATAAGACAATGCGTTTGACTTACGACCAGAATTTCTATAAGTTGGTAAGTTCAGTAGGTGCTTATTATGTGTTCGATGGTCAAGCTAAGGAGTTTAAGAGTCATGAGATTGGTCTTACTTATAGCCACAACATCAGAGTCACAGATGGACATTATGTTCGTCTTGGTTTGACTGCCGCAGCTTTTATTAAGAAAGTAGGTGAAGATGGTGCTTATGGAGACCAGTGGCAGAATGGTTCATTGATCGACAACTCATTGGAGGATGACAACCAAAGAGATAAGTGCGGATTCCCAGACTTCACATTCGGTGCAGCATATGTGTTGGAAAATGTGTTTAGCGCTGGTTTCGCAATTTATCACATCTCTGCTCCTAGATATGGATTTGTTGACAATGATGCAATTGAATTGCCACGTCGCTACAGTTTCCATGCTCGTTACATGCACAACCTAGAGTCAACAGCTGGATTGTGGGGTAACAGAGGTAAGGCTGAAAACTATATCATGGGTACTGTTCACTTGCAACATCAGGGTGAATATACAATTGGTAGCGTTAACGTCGGTGCTTTTGTTAGCCACTTGATGCTCGGTGTAGCTTATCGCCACGATTTCCGTAATATGGAGGTTGACGGTGTCAACTATGCTAAGCTTAACACTGTATCATTCATGATTGGAGGTAGCTATAAGGGTCTACAGGCATATTATACTTACGATTTGTTCACATCTCGTGCAACTAATGGTTCATGGTCTCATGAATTCTCTATCGTGTATGCTATGGCACCTAAGCATTATCGTTACTCTTGTCCGGTTGTTTACTGGTAATCACCGGTCTTGATACTATTACAAAAAAGCAGTTGGGTTTTGCCTGACTGCTTTTTTGTTTTCCTTGCATTTGCTTTTGGCATAATTATTCGTTATTTTTGCGTCACTTAAAGAATTTTTATGAAAGATGGAAAAATAGTTGTTGGTATTACACAAGGTGATATCAACGGTGTTGGATACGAAGTGATAATTAAAACACTTGTGGATACAAGAATCAACGATTTTTGTATTCCTGTTGTTTATGGTTCGTCTAAGGTGGCTGCCTTCCATAGAAAAGCTCTTGGAATAGAAAACTTCAGTCTAAATGCTATCAACTCTCCATCTGAGGCTAATGACAAACGTTCCAATGTCATTAATTGTATCTCAGAAGATGTCAAGGTTGAATTAGCAAAAGAATCTGAAGAGGCTGGCGACGCTGCTATTCTTGCACTAGAACGAGCTACTGAAGATTTGAAGAATGGCTTGATTGACGTGCTTGTCACAGCTCCAATCAATAAGAAGAATATTAATGCTGAGAAATTCAATTTTCCAGGCCATACGGAATATCTTGAGCAGAAATTCGCTCCAAACGATAAAGGGGTAATGCTTATGGTAAGTGATGTGCTTCGTGTGGCAATCCTTACTTCTCATTGTCCTTTGAAGAATGTGTCTGCTGCTATCACTGAAGACGCAATTGTTTCCAAACTTCAGATTTTGAATAAAACTTTGATTCAAGATTTTGGAATCGTTCGCCCTCGTATTGCAGTTTTGGGCCTTAACCCACATGCAGGCGACAATGGCACATTAGGAAGTGAAGAACAAAATGTCATTATTCCTGCAATTCGTCAGGCTAACACTAATGGAGTGTTGGCATTTGGACCTTATCCTGCAGATGGATTCTTCGGAGCTGGAAACTTTGCTAATTTTGACGCTGTACTTGCGATGTACCACGACCAAGGTTTGACTCCTTTCAAGGCAATTGCTCAGGACAATGGAGTTAGTTTCACTGCAGGCCTCCCAATCATTCGTACTGCTCCCATTCATGGAACAGCGTATGATAAAGCAGGTGTTGGTGAGGTGAGAGAGGATTCTTTCCGTTCTGCACTTTACTTGGCTTGTGATATATTCAAGAAAAGAAATGATTATGCTGAGTTTTCAGCTAACCCTCTTCGTAAGCAGATGAAGAAGGAGAATCATAATCCAGAAAGAGAATAATTTTTATTTTCATGTCTCCAGAAGAAATTAATAATATAAAGCAAAGATTTGAGATTGTTGGTAACGATGATCGTTTGAATCGTGCTGTTGAGGTAGCATATGAGGTTGCCCCAACAGATCTTTCTGTTTTAATTACTGGAGAAAGTGGAACAGGAAAAGAATTTTTTCCTCAGATTATTCATCAGTTCAGTAGAAGAAAACATGGCCCGTATATTCCAGTCAATTGCGGTGCTATTCCAGAAGGTACTGTTGATTCAGAACTTTTTGGCCATGAAAAAGGTTCTTTTACTGGAGCTGTCTCTGAAAGAAAAGGCTTTTTTGAAGTGGCAAATGGAGGAACAATCTTCCTTGATGAAGTAGGTGAATTGCCTCTAACTACACAGGTAAGACTGCTTAGAGTTCTAGAGACAGGTGAGTTCCTTCGCGTCGGTTCATCTAAACCAATTAAGACGGATGTTCGTGTCGTCGCTGCTACAAATCTCAATATGGAGAAGGCCGTGAAAAATGGAACTTTCCGAGAGGATTTGTATTACCGTCTTAATACAATATCAATACAATTGCCATCCTTGAAGGATAGGGGAGATGATGCCTCTTTTCTATTCTCATTGTTTGCAACAAAATTTGCACAAAAATATTCTACTCAAGCTGTACGCTTGACAGATGATGCCAAGAGAACTTTGTTACAGTATCACTGGCCAGGTAACGTCCGTCAATTACGCAATATTGTAGATCAGATCTCCATTCTGGAAAAAGATAATAAACAGATTTCAAGAGAGACTCTTCTCAAATATATTACCGTTGAGGATCATCATAATAATATGCCTGTTTTGTCAACAACTCAGGATTCAGGATCTCATTCATACAGTCAAGAAAGAGAATTCCTTTATTCTGTTCTTTTTGATTTGCAAAAACAGGTAACTAATATGAAGCATGTTATCAATGAACTTGTTTCGAAAGGACATGTGAATATTGATGATATAGATATGGAGCACGGCGATTTACAAAAAACAATGGATAATAATGTCATCCATCAGTCAGCAGGCCCTTCTGTCCCTGTTGTTCATAATATACATTCTGATTCCGATGGCTCAAAAACGATAATCCATAAAGGGACATCTGATATCCAGGATGTTGAGGTGATTGATGATAGTGCATTACGTTGGGATTCACTTCAGAAAGATGCTATCCGTCGTGCTTTAGAAAAACATGGAAATCAACGTCGAGCTGCAGCTAAAGAACTGAATATTTCTGAACGCACTTTATATAGAAAGATAAAAGAGTATGGGCTTGAGTAAACTAAAATATCTTTTGATTCTGATTCCGGCATTGTTCATTATGTCGGCTTGCACTATATCTTATAGTTTTACAGGTTCCTCTCTAGACTACACCAAAGTTAAGACTATATCGATAGCTACTTTTCCTAATAGAGCATCTTTGGTTTATCCTGCTTTAGCTCCTACTTTCACGGAGCAGTTGAAGGAAACATTCTCATCAAAGACAAGTCTTAATCAGGTTCCAAAGAATGGTGATTTGCAGATATCTGGTGAGATTACAGGTTATTCATTATCTCCAAGTGCTATCAATTCATCCGGATCTTCTACAATGACTAAATTGACTGTTGTAGTCAACGTTGTGTTTGTTAATAGATCTAATTCTTCCGAAAATTTTGAACGTTCTTTTAGTTCATATCAGGAATTCTCAAATACTCAGACAATCAATCAAGTACAAGAGGAATTGTGTGAGACCATCATAGAGGAACTTATTGATCAGATATTTAACGCTACTGTAGCCAACTGGTAATGACTTATGAGTGATTTTAAGGAATTCTTCGCTGATTCTAAATATGCGACCGCCGACTTCCATGATTTGGAGATGTTGACGGTGGAATTCCCGTATGTGTCATCATTCCGTCTTCTTTATCTTCAAGAACTTAAGCGACGCGTGGATGTGCGTTATCTTCAGGAATTGAAAAATTCTTCATTCTCTATTTTTGATCGACGTTTATTGTTCCAAACTTTATCAAAAGTTGACGATGAAAGACAAACTAAGACAGATGAGTCTGATTTTATTCCTAAGTATGTTCGTACCGATAATCCAGCTCCACAGTCTATAGATATATTACAAGACTTGGAAAATCGTCCAGACATCGGAGGTGATACTGGTGATTTGATTGGGTCTGACACATTGGAGTCTTTGATGAAAGGGGCAGCTATGCGCAAACCTAAAATTGACTTAGGTGCATTTGCTCATTCCTCTCAACCAGAAGATGATGTATCTGATAATGATTCAGAACCGGTTCAGTTCCAACCTGCAGAAGAACTTTTTTCAGAAACTTTAGCAAAAATTTATGTGAAACAGCATAAATATGAGAAGGCAATCAAAACTTTTCGCAAGTTGATGGATAAAAATCCAGAAAAAAGTGTTTATTTTGCAGATCAAATTGAGTTTTTGGAAAAATTGATAAAAAATTTGTAACATAATATGGAATACGTAGCAATTATTGTATTTATTTTGATTATTTCAGTTTTACTGGTTTGTGTAGTATTGGTTCAAAATTCAAAGGGTGGTGGACTATTGTCTAACATCGGTGGTGCTAGCCAGATTGCTGGAGTTCAGAAGACTACTGATTTTATTGAGAAACTAACTTGGTCTTTGTGGGGCGCATTGGTAGTTTTGTCAGTTTTGGCAACTCATTTCGTAGGAAACAACGGTGGTGAGGCAGCTGATGAGATTGACTACCAAACAAATTTGGAGAACACTTCAGCTCCTGCAGAAGAGGCGCCAGCATTTAATGCAGATCAGGAATAAGTTTTTTGAGATGATATATTTAGCCACTCCGAGAAATCGTTGAGTGGCTTTTATTTTTATATGCTTATGTTAAATTTTGGAGAACAACTTGCGGCATTTTGTGCAGCCACTTTTTGGTCTGAACTTGATGTTCCGCAGGAAAAAGATAATTTGATAGAGAAGGTTGCAGCAGATTTCGCACAACAGCCAGATGTTTTTAGACGTGCTGTGGAGAAACAGATCGCCAAACAGGCACCTATGGAGGATGATGAAGTCACTGACTATATGATTTCAGTTGGTGAACAGGTTGCTGAAGATAGCCGACGCGATGTTTTGAAGATGGTTATAGAGATGATGCTGACTACAGCTGATGTGAACGAAGATTCTTCAGCTACAATTCTATTCCTTTGCGAGGCATTAGGGCTTCCACTTGAGATTGCGATGGTGGAGACAATGGCTTTTGTTAAGGGCAACGACGTCGCAGTTGATAATTCGGAGGATGTTGTAATCGTCGACCGATTGAGCGATATTCCTACAGACAATTGATTAATTATTGCCTAATTTTATACGGAGATGTGATTCACATCTCCTTTTTTTTGTTAAATATGTTAAACAACATAATGAATGTGTTTTTGGCTTTTGCTTTTTTTGTATTGAGTTCTTATGTTGTAAATTTGTTGAAATTTATATTAGGGTATATAAACGCATTGATTTTTTTCAAATTGAAAACATTAGGATTTATGATAAGAAATATACTTGGTCTTAGGACTTTATCTTTAACAGCTTTGTGTGGACTTTTTTTCTCTTCACATGCACAAGATTGTGAAAGTAATCTTGGTTCGACGTCGTTTAGTCCTAGGGGTGAAGCGACAACTTGGCAGTATTGCTCAATTGATGATGTCTCCAGTGAAGGTCCAACGGGAGTGAAGATGAATACTGGTTTGCCAGCTCCTGAGGATTTGGAGGATTTTAATTCTGTCACTAGTTCTGTTTGTGCAATTGCTACGAATCCATTTAAGCTTAACGCAGTTGCTGCAGATCCTAATTTAGTAGCAGGAGACGATTATGATCCAGATGAATTACTATTTAGAGATTTGCCAGGATCAATGCTTGTCGCTAAATATAAAGGTACGTCCGAAATTTTTAATATTCAGATTCCAAATGCAAGACCAGGATCTGAATTTAATGTGGAGTATACGCTTTGTAATGTGGTGAATGTAAATTCTCCTGAATTCCAAGCTACTATACCATCTTATATGATGCTAAATCCTGGATGGGAAAGCTCTGTTAAATTGGAAGGTGTTAAAGTTGGTACCAACTATGTACTTACTAATCATAGTTGTGAGGATGGTGTGGATTATTTCGAAAGTGGTACTGCTATAACAATGGCGGATGAAGGTTGTAAAACTTATACTTTTAAAGGAAAAGTTCCAGACGAAGCTACTACATTTTCTTTCCATATATATTCTTATTATCCAAATACTCCTATCCCTTTTGGAATTAAGGATGTTAAAGTCACAGGATGTTTTAAACCTAAAATCATAACATCAGATCTGTCTCCATGTAAAGGCGAACAGATTCCTTTAACATTAGACAGAAATTATGATGCGACATCATACAATTGGGAAAAGAGAGTAAATGGTGGAGCGTGGACTACTATTTCAACAAAAGTGTCCGCTTTTGATGAAACTTCAGTTGATGATCCAAATGGTACGAAATATGAATATCGTTGTACTGTAAATGGACAAAGTCAAATAAGCAATATAATTGAGGTTGAGCCTAAAACTTGTTGTGAAATCGATGGACACCCAGCTTCTCAAAAGAAAGTTTTTAATGAGGATTTTGGCTACTTCCCTGACATGTATACGTATGTCGATAAAAAAGGCAATGAATCAACAGCTGATTACCCATTTCGTAGTAACACTTCCTTTGTAGTCCCAGGGCATGTTTACGATGATAATGTAGGAGAAGTTCCTGATGGTTCGTATGCCGTAATTGTACCAACTTTGAATGGATTTCTTAAAACTAAAGAGCCAACGAATCAGGTGGGAAGTGATTATGCAACTTGGTTTGACGGTGTTACATCCGACAATACAAGTATAACATCAGGAAAGCCTAATGGAGCATGTCTTTTTATCAATGTTGCTCCTGCTTACAAAGGTGTTATTTTTGAGAATACAATTTCTGGACTTTGTGAAGGTAAAACGCTTACGTTTGAGTGTTCGGTTGCCAATATGAGTGATGGTACTCCACCTGTTATGACAATTAGCCTTTTAAAAGCGGACGGAAGCAGTGTGTTGAAAGATGCCTATGATAATTTGTTGCAGAAAGATATAATAGTTGGCGAAGGTCTTGGTTGGCAAAAAGTTTCACTTCCGAATATTTTGTTGGATAATACAGATGAAGTTGTAATTAGAATTGAAGCTAATGGTGAAGGTTGGAGTAGTGGTAATGACGTTGGTATTGATGATATCAAGTTTTTGACTTGTGCTCCTCCTCAGGTGACTGCATTTTATAATGAAGTAACTTTAACTAGAGATACAGCAGTGTGTTCTGACGACATAGAAGTTGTCATGCCTGAGTCAAAATTGTTGAAAAATTTCTTTGGAGGAAACCAACATTATGTTTTGCAGTATTCAGATGATAAAGAAAATTGGAAACATTTTGATATTCAAAAAATAAATAAGTTTGAATTAAATTCAGATCAGATTATCGATAAGCTTGAGAAAAACGGAGTAAAACCGGAAAAAGCTTACATGAGAGTTATCGTTGCTAGTGAGGCTACTGCAAATAAATTTGTAGCAACACCAAATTTAGCCAGCGATGAAGATGCTTGTGCAGATTATTCAATTTCTGATCTGTTGACATTGAGAATCGAATGTGAAAATTGTACGGAGCCTGCCAAGGATATTGAAATTCAGGCATCAGGAAATACAAACAAGAGGTTTAAGAATGAAGGTGGTAAAAGAGTCTTAGACTTGTGCTATGGAGATGAAGTTGTCCTTTCTCAGAAGGCTGACATCACTCCAGGTAAGGGCAATTGGGCTTCACCTAATTTCGCAGGTTATGCAATAAAATGGTTCGACGGTGTTGAAACGACTCGAGGTATCGATATGTCTGATGCTCAAATTGTGATGGATGGTAAGGTCGCTGATCATACTGTCAAATATGATTCCCCTGATTTGTCTGATACAGAATTGCCAGTTATGCTTTATGCTACTGATGCTTTGTTTGGTGAGCCTTGTAGTACTTTTGATGTTGTCTACATCAAGTTCAATCCAAAACCAGAGTCAAAGATTCGTGCGACAAAAGGCGAGTATTGTGAGGATAAAGGCAAGGATCAGTTGGATTTGACAATGACAGAAGGAAAGTTGTCAGACTACACAATCCACTGGTGGTATGGAGCCGACACAGTCGGAACATCAATCGGTGACAACTTGACAAAGGATG
>JAZUGF010000008.1:0-16173 GCA_045641065.1 Paludibacteraceae bacterium
AATGATGGCAACTGATGACAAGGGTTGCGCTCGTTATGGCACTTGAGCCGACACCTCACGGCACGAGCTGACGACAACCATGCAGCACCTAGTTTCGTGTCCTTGCGGAAAGACCTGTTTCCAAGTCCGTCACTAACTTTCAAGCCCGGGTAAGGTTCCTCGCGTATCATCGAATTAAACCACATGTTCCTCCGCTTGTGCGGGCCCCCGTCAATTCCTTTGAGTTTCACCGTTGCCGGCGTACTCCCCAGGTGGAAGGCTTATCGGTTTCCCTTAGCCACTAACTGTCTATCGCTAATAGCTAGCCTTCATCGTTTACTGCGTGGACTACCAGGGTATCTAATCCTGTTCGATCCCCACGCTTTCGTGCCTGAGCGTCAGTTGCGGATTAGTCAGCTGCCTTCGCAATCGGTGTTCTGTGACATATCTAAGCATTTCACCGCTACACATCACATTCCGCCGACTTCATCCGTACTCAAGCTCGCCAGTTTCAACGGCAGTGCCCGGGTTGAGCCCCGACATTTCACCGCTGACTTAACGTGCCGCCTGCGCACCCTTTAAACCCAATAAATCCGGATAACGCTCGCATCCTCCGTATTACCGCGGCTGCTGGCACGGAGTTAGCCGATGCTTATTCATAGGGTACCTACAAAAAGGCATGCATGCCTCACTTTATCCCCCTATAAAAGAAGTTTAAGACCCGTAGGGCCGTATTCCTTCACGCGAGATGGCTGGTTCAGAGTTGCCTCCATTGACCAATATTCCTCACTGCTGCCTCCCGTAGGAGTCTGGTCCGTGTCTCAGTACCAGTGTGGGGGATCGACCTCTCAGTTCCCCTAGACATCGTCGCCTTGGTGGGCCGTTACCCCGCCAACTAGCTAATGTCACGCATGCCCAGCCATCACCTATAAATATTTAACCCCTCCTGGATGCCCAGGCGTGGTCTTATGCGGTGTTAATCTCCCTTTCGGAAGGCTATCCCCCTGTGATGGGCAGGTTGCATACGCGTTACTCACCCGTGCGCCGGTCGTCAGCGGGAGCAAGCTCCCCTGTTACCCCTCGACTTGCATGTGTTAGGCCTCTCGCTAGCGTTCATCCTGAGCCAGGATCAAACTCTCCGTTGTATGAATTGTTTTTTCTTAGTTTTTCTCAGATCTTGCGCTTAATAAGAACCTCTTGTGTGTACATAAATTAATTTATGTCCCGTTCTTCCTCGTAAATTGCAAATGTTTTCAAAGATCTCTATCTTTTGGCGTCGAACTCTCGTTTGAGTCGCTTATTTTCTCGCTTTCTTTCAGGCTTCGTTGTCGTTCCTTCCCGAAAGCGAGTGCAAAAGTATAGCAGATTTCGGTACTGCGCAAGCGTTTTAGGAATTATTTTTTAGAAATGTTTGTAAGTGGCTGATTTGGCGGGGAATAAATTTTCAAAATAAAAATAGGGCGACATTGCTGTCGCCCTAGTAATACCATTACTTATTCCGAAACAAAACGAACTTTACACATACCTTCGCGACTTTCCGAACTTTTGCTTATACTATTCGAATATTTTATATCATAAATGCGGAGGCACCGATTACATGCTGAAGTCGTCATACTAGAAGACCAATAACTGTATGTTAAGAAATCATCCCCAGAAATATGAGAAGCAAGAAAAATCCAATTACTATTACCTGCTTCTTTACTTTCTACCTTATAGCCCACTACACCATTCAGTTCTATCCATGTCCAAGTGCAGTTCTCAATCAACTCTTCTATCTCCTTCATTGTAGGAGTTCTCCATTTATTTACGAAAGAAGGAGCACTTATCTCATACGCCCTAATAGAAGCTCCTGGTTCTTCTGGTTTCGTAGCTCCGTAATTCGTTGTTGCCCACTTCAATCCACTTGGCAATCCAAGGTCAACATACTCATATTCAAGTTCGGCTACAGGCTCTTTACCCTTCATCCATGTCACTGATTTACAAAAATTAATAGAATAAGCATCTGTTTTTACATTTTCCTCGTAATTATCAATATAGAGATCAAGATTCAAACAACCATAAAAAGCTTCTCGTCCTATATTGGTTACACTCGAAGGTACTGTAACTTTGGTTATTAGTTTATTTTCATAATTAAATGCATAATCATCTATATCTGTAACCCCATCAGGAATAACAATTTCAGTATTCACATCCCTATCTCCTAACATTCCATAACACCTTGTACCATTGTTATACACTAACAACTCGGGTTTTAATTTATAGCATTGATAAAATGCACCCGTACCAATATAAGTTACACTCGAAGGGATTTCTATGTCAGTCAAATTTGAGATTCCACCTTTGGGAGCCCCAAATGCATGAGCCCCTATACTTGTCACACCTTCTGGAATATTGATATGTTCCAAACTTTCGCAGCAAAAAGCATAACTTCCAATTTCCTTTATTGTATTAGGCAAAGTTACAGACTTAACCAATTCATACCCCCAAAATGCATCATCTCCGATTGCTGTAACCACATACACCTTACCGTCAAGTATAACTTTAGGTGGAATTACAATGGCAGAATCCTGACATTTAGTTCCATCTTTGACCTCGACAGTAGAATCTGAAGTCACATTAAAAGTAAAACAAAAATCCCCGGCGTTCGGAATAGTTTCCGGAGTTTCTTCTTCATCCTCATAATAGACCTGTTCCGTATTCGCAATGCTATACTTGACTACCGAACCATCCTTCTGCTTTACGCATGCCATGATTTCTTGAGGTTCTTCACCTTCGTAATAGACTTCCTCGACATCGTCAATGTTGTACTTGAGCACAGTACCATCATTAAGTTTGATGCACATATTTGTTATTGCGAACATTGACGCACATAGCGTGAACGAAGCAAGCAAAGAAAGTAATTTCTTCCTCATAATTATTCCTTATTTATTATTTCCTTATGACTTTGAATGACTGATTGCCAACAGACAAAATATAGACACCTTTGCTTTCCGGCAACTCTACAACCACTCTGCCATCAGAACCGGCACAAGATGACAAAATTTGCACTCCACTTGTTGAAGTAAGCGATACTGCCGACATAGGCTTTGCATTCTGCACCTCAACTGTCTCGTTGTCAATATTGACGATTCTCAAAAAACTGTTCACTGTTTCGAGTGATGTGGCATCCGACTTGGTAAAATGATAGTTCTTTACACCCGAAATTGCATAGCTTGTCCTGTCATTACTGTTGATCACAAGATTTGCTTCATTGTATGTCACGACAGGCTTGTCAGACAAAAGAAACGAATACAGATCTCCGTTCTTCAACTCTACTGTCATGTATTTGCCTTCTGCTAAGGCACCACAAGCCGCACTTAACGACAACAGTGCAATGAATAGTTTTTGTTTCATAAATATAAATTAGTCCTAAAATCCTTAATTCGACCAAACATATAAAAGTCAGGTCATTGGATTATCCGTTAACACACAACAAAGCTGAAAAAAAAAAAAAAAATGCAAATATTTCGACAATTATTTTCCCAAAAAACACGAAAACCGTGGGCTTACGCACCACGGCTACTAATGTTCCGCCACTACGTGGCTTACGTACACTAAAAGAGACGCCGCAGTGCGACGTCTCTACATATCATTCTCCGTAATTCCCTTATTTATCAATCGAGCCGATAAATTTATCCAGCAATTGGACCAATGAAATTAATTCATCAGGGTTTATTCCGTCGTTGACTATCTTTCGTGCCAAACAATTTGGAACTTCCTTTATCTGCTCCTCAAGTTTTTTCCCTTCCTTGGTTAGTGACACTAATCTCTGTCTGGAATCGGAAACGCTTTTCTGACGCACTATCAATCCTTGCTTCTCCATGCGTTGAAGCAATGGTGTCACAGTGTTGGTTTCCAATTTAAGCAGATCGGTAATCTCGGAAATCACGCGGTTGTCTCTCTCCCACAACACCATCAAAACAAGGTATTGGGGATATGTGATTCCAAACTCCTTAAAATATGGGGTGTAGGCACTCGTCACCATCCTTGCTGCCGTATAGAGACGGAAGCAAAGCTGATTGTCGAGTTTCAACTGTTCGTATGCCATTGATTAATACTTGTGGAAGTTGTATTTATCTCGTAATGCGGATTTATCCTCGTCGCTCAACGATGTGAAATAGCCTTTCCATCCTGGACAAAAATTAATATGCCAACGCCAGAATCTTCCTAATAGCGACTTTGGATCGTTGTCGTACTTTGCTCTAAACTTACAGTTTGCACATGGTTTTTCGTTTGATGCCATAATTATAGTAGTTTAATTGTTCTCTTTCTTGTTTTTCCACCATTCTTTGATTCGCTTAACTCCGTCGACACCGACAATCGTCAATCCTCCATATTGGAATGTTTTCGCCAAACCGAAAAAAATTACCCATAGAATAAATTTCGATTCAGTAGAAATTGGCAAAAGTACTTGTGCGAAAGAGAGGATATAGCACGGAATACACATTATCAATACTATCACCCCAGTACGGAATGAGAATCGTTTTAAGAATGCTTGAATTTTTTCTTTCATTATATAAGTGGACGTGGATACTCGCGTCAAAACGCATTATAATAAATTCTTTATTTCTGATTCAATCTGCTCTGGTGCGATGGTAGGATCGAATCGCTTTACCACATTTCCAGCTCTGTCGACAAGGAATTTTTCAAAATTCCACTTTATGTCATTGTCTTTCTTGCTCTTGCCATTCATGCGTGACGACAAAGAGATCATCATGTTCATAAAGATGTTGCCTTTACCTTCTCGCTTAGTAGCAGCACTTTTCAAGAAAGTATATAATGGCGACTCATTTTCTCCGTTAACTTCAATCTTCTTGAATCGTGGAAATGTAGTGTCGTATCTCATCTGACAGAATTCTGTGATGCCGTCGTCGTCTTGCTTAGCCTGCTCCATAAACTGATTGCATGGGAAATCCAATACCACAAATCCTTCATCCTTATGTCGACGGTACAATTTTTCCAACGCCTCATACTGGGGAGTCAGTCCACAAGCTGTTGCAGTGTTGACAATAAGCAACACCTTATCCCTATAATCAGACAAAGAAGCCTCAACGTTCTGGCGATTCTCTCTCTTTATTACTTTAATATCGTACAATGTCATATCGTGTGCGATTTAATTTGAACAAAATAAAATTCTATACCTCACTTGTCATCTTCACGACGGCAAAGATAATAATAATTTATTATATCGTGCACGATATATTATTAAAATTTCTCTTTTGTTTATATTAAACCAACATTCCAAATTATTTATCTAACAAAACGAATTCTATTTATAATGAAATAAAGGGTAGTTTTAATAAATTTGCAGGAAAATTAAAGTAAAATGAAAAAGATTTTCTCTTTTATTGCATCTATTTTGATGCTTGCTTCTTGTAATGAATCAAATATAAAAAATTCGGCTGAATGTATTGATGCAGACAAAGCTATGACCGACGTGATGATGAGCCGCAGAAGCATTCGTGTCTGGAAAGATTCAACAATCAGCCGTGAGACTATGGATGAGATTTTAAAATGTGGAATCAATGCACCCAACGGTAGAAATACACAGTCATACGAAATACGTGTGCTATCATCAGCAATGATCGACTCATTCACAGCTGCCGTAGTCAAGGATAATCCACAAGTTGCAGAAAAAGGTGGATTTAAGAATATCTTCGTCAATGCTCCATATGTTATTTGTTTAGCATACGACAAAAGTTACGATATGGCTCAGGTGGATTGTGGATTGCTTGGAGAGAATATCATCCTGTCGGCTTGGGCAAAAGGTATCGGATCATGTTGTTTGGGAAGTTCTGCTCGTTGGATGAAAAACTCACCGTCGGCAAAAGATTTAATGAATAAATTGAATATCTCAGAAGGATATGAACTTCTATACTGCATTGGTTTAGGATATCCAGATGAGACTCCAGACGCAAAACCAAGAAAAGAAGATATGATTAAGTATATCGATTAATCAATTTAATCAAATGCCATATTCGCTCCTCCCTACTCTGCTTTTGCAGATATTCGTAATCGGTTATTCTCCAGGTCCGGCAAACATCTATTCTCTTGCAATGTCGCTTCGTCACGGCAGAAAAGATGCGTTAAAAATGTGGTGCGGATTATTATGTGGATTCCTGATTGCAATGTCGGCAATGGTAATAATCACACATTTTATAGGAGTGGCGTTCAGCGAATATGTGATTTACTTGAAATATATAGGAGCATCATACATTCTCTATTTAGCTTATAAAATATGGAATAGCAAAGGGTTAGCAAAAGAGAGCGACGCGGATTGCTCATTCGTCAGTGGCATGCTTGTGCAATTGACTAATGCAAAAATGCTTTTGTTCGACGTCACTGCTTTCAGCACCTTTGTCCTTCCCTACTCCAATAAACTTGCGGATCTTTTCGAAGTGGGATTTTGGCTGACGTTAGCCGGTCCGGGAGGAAACATTGTTTGGATTTTAGCAGGCAGTTACCTTCATCGATTCTTTGAAAACTATAAAAAACAGATTGACATTGTATCAGCACTTGCTCTTGTTGGCTGCGCGGTTTACATCTTACTATAAAGAGATAAATGGAAGTGGGCCCAAATGAACATAAAAAAATTATACAAAGATTAAATAAATATGAAAAAGATATTGATTACAGGAGGAAGTGGATTCTTAGGTTGTCGATTGGCATATTACTACAAGGATAAATATGAACTTTTATTGCCATCACATAGTGAATTGAATGTCAGTCGTGAAGAGGCAGTTAGAGAATATATGGAGAAAAACCTTCCTGATATTGTAATACATTGCGCGGCTCTTAGCAACACATGGTATTGCGAACAACACGAGGAGGAATCACATAGAGTAAATGTTCAAGGAACAGTAAGAATTGCAAAAGCCTGCAAACTGATTGGAGCCAAACTCATATTCATGTCCAGTGATCAGGTTTACAATGGGACGCCCAAACTAGGACCACTTACGGAAAGGGAAGAGCTTCAACCTGTCAATATCTATGGTAAACACAAGCTTGAAGCTGAACAGAGAGCACAAAGGAATTATCCTGATTCAGTAGGGCTTCGTCTAACATGGATGTATGATTTGCCAGAAAGTTCATTGAAACTGAACAGCAATATCTTGGTCAATCTTAAGAAAGCATCTAATGAGGGAACTACCATAAAGGTTGCTACTCATGAATACCGTGGTGTGACAAATGTGTGGGAAGTGGTGATGAATATGGAGAAAACATTCTCTTTGCCTGGTGGAATTTATAATTACGGTAGTGGGAATACGCTTAATAGTTTCATTCTTCACAACGAAGCAGCAAAACTTCTTGGATTAAAAAACGCGGATTCGATTATTCTGCCAGATGAAGAAAGATTCAGCGAACAAGACAGAAACTTGACAATGGATTGCTCAATGATTGAAGGTTATGGAATCCATTTCAATGATAGCGTTGAGGGAATAGAGAATGCAATCAAAAGGCCATTTCGTACAGAATAACTAAAAACAAAGGCAATTATATACGTGTTGTCCAAACACACTTTTTTATTAGACGCTCGCCCTTCGGGCTCGCATTGGAGGAGAGGGTTAGGGCGTTCCGCCCTTAACAATCCTCATTTTAGACAACTGCTATATAAATACCAAAACAAAATAACATATGACACGCATCGAAGAGGAAAAGAAGACAGTAAAGCAGATGATGGAAATCTATTGTCATAGGCATAAACACACAAAAGATGGTTTATGCGAGGAGTGTACTGAGCTTCTTGAATATGCATTTGTCCGTTTGGATCATTGTAAGTTTGGAGAAAAGAAGACGACATGTAAGAAATGTCCTATTCATTGTTACAAACCAGTGATGAAGGAGAAGATGCGTGAAGCTATGCGTTACGCTGGGCCACGAATGATGTGGCATCATCCTATATCAGCAATCAAACATATAATTAGAGAATTATAATTGACAACATGGAAATCACAATCAACGACGTTGCCGCATACCTTGATCATGTAGGTTTACAATTCATGGCCACTATTGGCACAGATGGAAAACCAAAGGTTCGTCCGATGCAATATATGGTGTTGGAAGATGGCAAACTATGGTTTTGCACCAACTCAAAGAAAGATGTTTACGCAGAGCTTCAAGCCAATCCGTCGCTCGAATTGTGTGGAAGCAAACTTGAAAAAGAGGAGATCAAATCAGCATGGATTCGTCTTTCTGCAGAGGCTGTGTTTGTAGACAGTAGAAAGATACGTGAACTTATTGTAGAGAAAAGTGAGATTGTACGCAGTCTGTACGCTAATGATTTGGATAATCCTATTTTCAAAACATTCTATATAAAGAATATCAAAGGCATCTTGACTAATCTTGGTCATGTGAAAGGACTTGAAGCAAATCCAGAGTTCAACAAACCAATAACATTTGAATTTGATTGATGATTCCACCAAGCATAGATAATTCCACTCGGGATGAGCGACTTGCTTATGTGCTCCAGCAATGGGAGTGTATGCATAATTGTGAGATTTGTGGAAAATGTCAGATTCTAAGGGGGCGAGATGTCGAGAAACTTTATGCAGATTATATAGACGGCAAAAGAAGTTATTTGGAAATATCGTTGGAAATCAGGAAATGATTATTCCATTTTCAACCCTTCCAACAACTCTTCATTGAAATACTTAATCCAAGCTTCGTAAACATCCTGAGCTGATTGCATAGTTCCGATAAGGAATCCAGGAGTTTGATCAAATTCGTGTAGACCTCTATAATAAAACATCTTATGCTCATTATCAATAACAAATGGCATAACATCATTACGCAAACATTCACGGAAAAGTATTAAACGTCCGACACGACCATTTCCATCTTGAAATGGATGAATACTTTCAAATCGCCAATGATACTCGGCAAGCGTATTGATAGAAATATTAGTCTGAGACAAATACCACTCACCAAGTTTTTTCATTTCATTAGCCACATCAGCTGGTTTACAAGTATCTTGTCCACCTACCTCATTAGCTAGTTTTTTATAATCACCCACATTAAAATATGGTTTGAGTGCATCAGCAGTTCCCGATTTTAGTATGCGATGAAATTCCTTTATAACATTTTCAGAAAGTGGTTCTTCTATTGTACGAAGAAGATAATCAAATGCGACAAAATGATTAGTGGTCTCTATGATATCATCCACTGGCACAGCTTCCTGATCCTTGAAACCAATTGTGCGAGTTTCAAAGATAAAACGAGTCTGCTCTTCGGTTAGTTTGCTACCCTCAATACGATTGGAATTGTATGCCAATTGAACTTGAGTTCTATGGTATATTCCACCTTTCCGATGAGAAGACTGCTCATCAATAAGGAATTCTGTGAGTTTATTCATAATAGAATCTCAATCAAAATAAAGTCACTTTGCCTTCAAGCATTCTCCATCTTCATCAAAATCTCCAAGCAGCACTTCTGTGATTGTATTGATTTTCGACGCATCGTATGGAGCAGAGACACGAATATAATTCTCTGTGAATCCGTGCATGATTGTGCTGTCGGTATCCTCCCAAAGAACTTTCGCTGTATTTCCAATCTGACTCTTCATAAACTCACGCAAACGATTCTCTGAAAAATCCATTAGAATATCCGTGCGACGTTTCTTCTCTCCATTCTGGATATATGGTTTGATTGACAATGCCGCAGTGTTTGGACGTGGTGAGTATGGGAAAACGTGGAGTCTTGTAACGTCTAGGCTCTTGATGAACTCGTATGAATCGTTAAAATGATCCTCTGTCTCGCCGTTGAATCCAACAATCACGTCGACGCCGATGAAGGCATTAGGCATACGCTTCTTAATCTCAGCAATCTTATGAGCGAAAACTTCTCTTTTGTAGCGACGGTGCATCAACGCAAGAATATCATCATTTCCACACTGCAATGGAATATGGAAGTGTGGCATAAATGCACGGCTAGTAGCACAGAAATCAATAATCTCGTCAGTCAAAAGATTAGGCTCGATGCTGGAAATACGGTAGCGCTCAATTCCGTCGACCTTATCCAATTCACGTACCAAATCGATGAACTGTTCTCCCGTCGATTTACCAAAATCTCCGATATTGACTCCGGAAATCACAATCTCCTTAGCTCCTTCAGCAGCTGCCTTCTTCGCCTCCTCAACTGTCAAGGCAACCGAAGCATTTCGGCTCTTACCACGTGCAATAGGCACAGTACAGTAAGTACAGAAATAGTCGCAACCATCCTGAACCTTCAACAGATAGCGAGTGCGGCAACCAGCAGTGCAGAATGGGAAGAACACATCCACCTTGCTACGCTCAGTATGATGAATCTTTGTGCCTGGCTCATTATCATTCAACATCTTCACAAAAGACGCCATATCAAACTTATGCTGTGCGCCAAGCACAACATCCACACCCTCGATATTGCCAACCTCTTCAGGCTTAATCTGTGTATAACAACCAGTTACAACAACCTTTGCATCAGGATGCTGGCGTTTCAACTGATTGATCACTGCTCTACCCTTACGCTCAGCCGCTTGAGTCACAGCACAAGTGTTGACCACAATAAGATCAGCTTTTTCGCCATCTTTAGCAGTGACGTAGCCGATTGCTTCAAGATCAAAAGATAGTTTGGAAGTCTCAGCAAAATTCAATTTGCATCCAAGAGTATGGTAAACAACCTTCATAGCAAAGATTAATCAAGTTGAGAAATATTACCTGGTTTGCCAAACACCACAAATAGCAAAAGCGAAACGATTGCGGCGTATAGCATAGACTCAGTAGGCTGAAGAATAAATAGAATCGCAGTCAAACCGGATGGCACGTGAACAAGTGTCATCTTCTTCATTGTGATCTTGTCAAACAATTTCTGTGCTTCCTGCTGATTATCAATCTCAGCCACTTTTTTCTTGTCCTTATTATACATCCAAACTGCCAAAGGGACAAGCACCACGATAAGCAAGTATGCGAATGTGGACACGTAGTATGGAATATCAAATCCTTTGTTCTGAACGAAATTAGAAATTAGAATCAAAAGGAATGAGATTGCGATTCTGCAGTAGTATTTTAAATTTAGATTCATAGAAAATGGCCCATACGGGCATATTTAGATAACGTAAAATTTTCAAGTCAACCGTGTTGTCCAACCATTCTTTCCGCTCACCCTTCGGGTTCGCGTTTGGGGGTGGAGTTAGGGCGTTCCGCCCTTAACAATCCTCATTTGTACAACAGCTCAAATTAGAAATTCGATCCTGATGAATAAGGTCTTCTTTCGACGATGCTGCGACCAAGTGTGACCTCATCTGCGTAGTGAAGTTCATCTCCCGTCGCCACACCTCTTGCAAGAGTTGTGATGTTTATTCCAAGATTCTCAAGTCGACGGTAGATATAATATGCTGTGGTATCACCTTCCATCGTCGTAGACAGTGCAAGCACCACCTCGTCAATCGGCTCATTATGAACACGTTGTACAAGGCTTTCGATGGTAAGATCATTTGGACCAATTCCGTCGATCGGAGAAATCACGCCTCCAAGTACATGATAAAGTCCACGGAATTGCTGAGTGGCCTCGATGCTCATCACGTCCTTCAAATCCTGCACCACACAGATAATTTTCGGATTACGACTTTTATCTGAGCAAATTTCGCAGACATCAGAGTCGGAAATGTTATGGCAGCATTTGCAAAACTTCACCTCCTTCTTCAAACGTACGAAAGCATTTGCGAAGCGCTCCACGTCTTCTTCAGAGCGATTGAGCAGATGAAGGACAAGACGCAACGCACTTTTTTTTCCGACGCCGGGAAGAGATGAGATCTGATGGACAGCCTCCTCAAGAAGTTTGGATGAATACTGGTCTGTCATTATTCGTAGAAACTATCGTCAGCCTCAGCGCCAACAGCGTTAGATGCTGCGTTGATCAAATCCTGAGTTGAAGATTTTTCAGTAGAAGATGGCTCTATAATCTTCTCGATCTTGTAAACGACATAATTGCTATTTCCACGCCACCATAGAGCATGGTTGTACTCCTTATAACGAACTGTCACGATAGCCTCACCCACAAGCTCAAGTGTATGAGCAAGAGAGTCATCCTCAACAGAGAAATCGAACTCATTGCTACCAAGCCCCTGCTGACCTTTAGACTTGATACCCTGCTGAATCAAGCGGCCCTCATAAGTCTTCCAAATATAACCCTTGCGAGTAACGAAATTGACCTGACCAGTCTTGATACCGTCAGCGAACTCCCAATAGAAAGAGACGTAACCCACAGCAAGTAGAATTACTGTAAGCACTGAAGCAACCATGCAACCTATTTTCATAATGCTAATATTTATCTACAAATTATAGCGCAAAGATACCACAAATTAATGGGAAAGAGAGCATTTATTTACAAAAATAGCGATTCCATATAAGCTAGGATTAAGAACTTTGATTAACGTCAACGAGACATTAGCAAATCAACGTTCTTAAATTTAAAAACATCCATGATCTTCTGATTCTCCAAATTCACCCGTAACTGGATCTAGACGAAACAATTCCCAGTATGGATCAGCAAGCCCTCTTAATTCAACCCACAGAGTTTTTTTATCCTTAGGATTATCTACCCACACGATATCTGCTATAAAAGAAGGTGAATTAGGTGCACGCAATGCTCTTTCTTGAATATTGAAATCTGTCCTTTGAGGTAAGACTAAATTCATATATAAACTGCCATCCGCATTATAAATGCATGAATAATTTATATGATTATTTTTATACGAAACAATCACTCTATCCATTGTAGGAACAGGACAAGACCCATTCTTCCTGACATTAGGAATATCTATTACCCTACCTTCAAAATTCCATCTTATTCCAATTGGTCTTAATCTATTTATTTCAGAATTGTAATAAAACTCTTCAGGAAAGCAAAAATGCCTTCCTATACATGGATTATCCTTAAACGACAAGGTCATTCCCAAATCATTATACCATTCGAAATCAGTAACTTTTCCCATATACAATATATTTAAATTTCAATATTAATATATTAAGAATCAAATTCTACCTTCATCCAATAAATCACCCAATAATCCTGTATTATAATCAAGAATTCTATCTTCCCACCAATCTTTATTAAACTCAACTCGAATGCGTAAAATCAATTCTTTATTACTGTTAAAAGACCAGCCACATTCACTATACCCTAAAGTAAGGTCATTTTTAATATTCATATTATGCATTTTACCCATCTTTGAAAGAAGACATGTTGGCTTTTGCAGACGACAAAAAATTGTTTTATCAGCATTATATATCACTGCATTTGAAGGAGTCTGAAAATTAGGATTAAATCGATACAACACTAAAACTTTCTTATAATCAGTAGTAGGAACAGCATATAACAAAGAGTTGTATTTGCCAGCGACAATATTGTCATCATCAAATACAGCCAACATCTTTTGGTTATATTTCCAAGAGACACTAAAGACATGTGAATACATACATTTAGTCCTCAAAATTTCAGCATCAAAAGGATTAGAATTTTTATTATTAAAACTTATAGATACTCCATCCACAATCCATTGAAATTCATCAACAAGTTTGTTTTGACTCTCATTTATTGCTTTTGGTTCGATTTGTTTTGAATCACAAACTATGTTTGATTCAACAAAAGAACGAGGTTTTACAGCAGAATTAGAAAAAAAGGCAGTATAAACCTCTTCAAACATTGCATTTTTAGAAGGAATACTTCTTCCTTTAAAATCACGGAGGTCATCGATAAGTTTTGTAGTAAGATATAAATCGATTTTCTCTTCCAACACTATAGCCAAATTAGCAAATGTTTTGTCTGTAATGTTGTACGCATCCACATAAATACAATTTTCAATTGCATATCCATAAATATGAACAATGAAATTTGCATGCAACATAATAAGATGGTCATCAAATTCTTCAAATCTTATATTATGTTGAGTCATGTAATCATCAACCGAATTTCTGTTAAGATTTATTTTTTTCACATGCCACTGATTTCCATCTTTATCAAACAATTTCATCACAAAACCATCTACATTAGAGTCTCTTAACACTTTGTTATTTTAAACGAAAAAAGCAGCAATTTCTTGCTGCTTCTGTTGAGCGGAAAACGGGACTCGAACCCGCGACCCCGACCTTGGCAAGGTCGTGCTCTACCAACTGAGCTATTTCCGCAGAATGTCTTACTTGTACGTGCTCAAGATGAGATTCGAACTCACACGCCGTAATCGGCACTACCCCCTCAAAGTAGCGTGTCTACCAATTTCACCACCTGAGCATTTTGAGAGCGGAAAACGGGACTCGAACCCGCGACCCCGACCTTGGCAAGGTCGTGCTCTACCAACTGAGCTATTTCCGCAATTTTCTGCTTTCTATATCTTAGAACGCTGCTCTTTTTCAAAAGCATTGCAAAGGTAGATGTTTTTTTTATTACTGCAAATCTTTTGGCAAAAATTTTGATAAAATTGATGATTTTTTGCTCAAAATATCATCGTGGACGATTATTTATATATCATCACGTACGATAATTATCCTACGGTAATGATTTTGTCTAGCGACAAATTCACACCGTAGGCTTATAAGAAAACTGACCGTTTCCACGGTCGAAAATTAACCAAATATAGTCTATTTCTTAAATTGCTTTGTACCCTTCCCCACTACAATTCCTCGGTAATTATCAGAAACTTTCTTTCCTAAGATATTATAACGTGGATGACTGAAATCTGAATCCGATGATTTTATTTCTTCGACGCCGGTTGCTGTTGACTCATAATCGTATTCGATTGTTTGAGTGTCAAGGATAAAGTCGGAAACGATTTTTGGATTCGTCAATGCCATCCCATCTTTATCGAATTCAAGTGGAGCAGGAATTGTCACGTCTATTGTCTCACCCGGCAATAAACCACGAAGTGTTTCCGACGATCGTATCGCTCCAATAGCAAAGAAAGCATCTTTGTATAGAGGTGCGACGCCGGTATTCTTAACTGTTATATTCGTCTGTGTACCATCACTTTGGCAACTTGTCACGACGAAATGATATCCCGTCGCCATACTGCATTCCTTGAATCGTGTGGCATTATTATATGAGTTCTTACCAGAAGGATTATCGTTGGCAATCATGAATGAGATATGATATTTTGCAGACTGCTCCTCCCAAGTATGACCATACAATCCAGCTGGATTGGTGAAGTTTTTCTGGTCTTTATCAGAGTAGTAGCTAATTTCTCCTCCACAAACACCCGTTTGCCAACGGTTTTTACCCATCGTATTCCAACACTCCTCATTATATCCGTCGGCAGAACCAATCTCATGATCCTCATGCATAAAGGAATCGTCGAAGATTCCGAATTGAAGCTGACGCAAATCCTTATCCGACGCGAATGGTGTATACTCAGAACTTGCTGCGTCCTTGCTAATTGACCATGGAATATTCATCACCGTCGACAGATACTGGAAAAAATCTTTCTGATAAGCCTTGGTTGGAAAGTTTTTGCCAAACTCAATCTTCACTCCGTTATCATCATATATATGATATTCCGACCAATGGCCAAAACCGACCTCTACGAAAGCTATACGTGGATCCGATTCATAACGTTGAGAGAAATCGGCATAAAACTGTTTAGTGAAACGTTGGAGTTCGGAATTACTCCAGTCAGCATAATAAGTCTCACCGTCGCCAGCCACATTCTTATAGGATTCCTTATAGTCGGAACGGGCTTTGATATAAGCAGGCACACCAGTAGTACCCGGCTTATCATCTACCATTTTCACCCCTGGATATTCATAAAAGAAACGGATAATTGCCTGATGATTACGGCTTTTGACATCATCAAGAAGATTATCAAGATAACTCCAATCATATTGAATAGTACCGTCGACGTCGCAACCAGTCACCACCTTGCAAGGAGCGACATAGGAAAATTCCAACGTATGACTTTTACCGTAAGTGGCGAAACGAGATTTTGATTCATCAGGCCAAAGCACAAGACCAGTCATAGGCTGAACGCCATTCACATGTGAGTTTAGATTGATTGATTTCCAATCACCAGCCATGGCATTGAAACCAAGCAATGCACTGAATATAAATAATAGAGATTTTCTTTCCATAGTCCTAATTTCAAACGGCACTAAATTACGAAAAATAAGATATGGAGCAAATGGAATAAGTCGG